>NZ_MJYF01000062.1:0-105777 GCF_001763175.1 Campylobacter sp. BCW_4332
ATTTTTAATACCACTTGTAATAGTCGCATCAGAATCATTTTTTAAACTTAAATTATTATTACTTTTATTGAAGATATTACCATAAATAATTCCATTGTCAGTATTTAAAATACCGCTTCCTTTTGCCGAAGCAATAAGACCTTCATTTTCAATAGTGATTCCGTATTCTTGTTTTTCTTGTCCTTCTTTTCCAATGGTTCCAGTATTTATAATACCCCCATTACCACCTTGGATAGTTCCAGATACATTGATGCTAGTATTTACTTGCTTACCACCGCCTATATAAATACCTGCATTACCACCTTCTAATCTACCCCCTTCTTTAACTTCAATGCCTTCACCCTCAATACCATTTTTACTTCCATCTATATGGATTGCATCATTGCCTGCTTTAATAACACCATCTTTTTCTATAGTGATTTTACCAATATTAACGGGCTTTTTATTTGTATCAAATGCATAAAAAGTTATACCATTGTTGCCTGCTTCTATAGTTCCTTTATTTGTAAGGGTTTCTATCTTGTTGCCATCACCTATGAAGATAGCATTGCCGTTTTGATTTTTGATTAGGCCTGTGTTTTCAAAAGTTTTAATAGTGGAGCTTGAAGTTCCCCAACTTTGAATGAATACTGCTCCTGATAATTGTTTGGCTCCAGATGTTCCTTCTATAGTACCAGTGTTTTTAAAATTATCTATAGTAGTACTTGATATATTTATACCTACTCTTCCTGAAAGAATGCCTGAGTTATCAAAATTTGTTATAGTAGAACCAGAAAGATTTACCCCAGAGCTAGCAAACATAGCCCCATTAGGTCCTCCTGGATCTTTTCTTCCATCGCCTTTTAAGGTTCCGCTATTGATAAATGTTTGGATTGTAGAATAGCCAATATATATTGCTTGCGTATCCCAGTTATTTACATCTTGATTGCTGGTTTGAATAGTGCCACTATTATTAAGAGTTTGTACACTTGAATTATCTATGCTTATACCTCTATGTCCCTCGCTTTTAATGTTTCCACTATTGGTAATGGTTTTAACATCAGTATGATTAAATCGAACAGCTTCTTTATTTGTTGAAGTTGTTATAACTCCAGTATTGTTAAAATTATTAATCGTGGATTTATTATTAGCACCGCCTTCGAAAAAAACTCCTTTATCGCTTGAAGCTATAGTTCCACTGTTATCAAACTGATCCACAGTGAGAGTTCCCTGACCTCCCCAAACTCCCATATAAATTTGACCATTAACTTGACCTGTATTTTCAAAGGTGTTAACAGTGATGGTTCCTGTAAAACCTCGATCATGTTCTACAGCTACCTTACCGTTAATAGTTCCTTTATTGGTAAGATTAGCAAGAGTAAGAGTGTTGTTACCACTAGCATGGGCATAGATGATTTTATTGTTATTACCTATACTACCTAAAGTTCCACCTGCTTCAATTATTATGGTATGCACACCTGAATCAGAAATGTTGATTTGATTGTTGATTGAACTACTTACAGTCGTATTAATCCTAGCTTGAGGAGCATAAACACTTGCTGAACTAGCTTTAGTATTTTTACTTATTTCATCATAAGTTTTTATTTCAGGAGTAGGTGCAGCATTTGCACAACTAGCTAAGAAAGAAATAGCAGCCAAAGATAAAACTATCTTTTTAGAATTTAAACAGGATTCTTTACCCTCTCCTATAGGTGTTTTAGTTAATGTGATATTTTTCATAAGAATTTCCTCCCTTTATAATTTGTTCTATATATTATATTTTTTAAAAATAATATAAAATACAAAATAAAACGACAGAATATTAAAATAGTTATACTTAAAATATTATTAAATACTTATTATAATAAAACTATATGGTTTGAATTTATGTTTTATTTAAAGTTAGATTAAGAGTAAATTTTTAGACTTTTATTGTTTTCTGTGTTTAGATTATAATCACTTCATTTTCTAAGTTTATGCCAAATTCTTCAAAGACTTTTTTTCTAGCTAATTCGATAAGAAAAAACGCATCTTCAAAACTTGCATTTTTTTTATTGATTAAAAAATTTGCGTGTTTGTCGCTTAACATAGCATCTCCCTTGCTAAATCCTTTAAGTCCTACAGCTTCGATTAAACGTCCTGCAAAGTCGTTTTTTGGATTTTTAAAGATAGAGCCAAAGCTTGCCCCACTAGGTTGGTTGCTCCTTGCATTTTTTAAAGTTTTATCTTTAAGGGTATCAAAGCCAAAATTTAGTTTAAATTCAGCCCAAAAAAAAGGCATATTTAAAGGACAAAAACGATAATCAAAATTTATATTTTCTCTTAAAATTTCGCCTTGAAAAGTAGCAATTTTGATTAAATTTTGACTAATGCACTCTCCTTTAAGTCCTGCATTCATCTTCAAAAGCCCGCCAAGTGTACCAGGAATTTTGCTTAAATACTCAAAACCCTTAAGATTATTTTCTTTGGCAAAACGATACATTTTGCTTGATTTTGTTTTACAACCTATGCGAAGATGTATAAAATCTTTATTTTGATCTAAAATTTGTATAAAATCAAAACTATCTCCTAAAATTCCTATATTTTTAGGTTTTGGGCTAACTAAAAGGTTATTTGCACCGCCTATTAAAAAACCATCAAAATCACAAATTTGATCCAAAACTAAAACTTCAAATTTATTTCCTATGCGCACAGAAGAGTATTTTTTAAAATCAATGATCATTTGATAAAAGTTGGAATTTGATTTAGTATGTTTTCGGTAAAGTCAATCATAGTTGTGGTCATCCAAGGCATTAAAAAGATTAAAATAACTACAACCAGGATGATTTTAGGAACAAAAGAAAGTGTCATTTCGTTAATCTGTGTAGTTGCTTGAAAAATACTGATTATAAGCCCTGCAATAAGCCCTGCTAAAAGCATAGGCAAGGAAAGTAAAAGTGTGATTTTAAAGGTTTGCACTCCAAGAGCAACTAAGGTACTTTCATCCATTTTTATCCTTTTTAAGAATTTCTAGCTTCTTCGTATTCGCTAGGGATAAGATAATCATTTACATGTATGATTTTATCATAAAATTTATAATCATATCCTAGTTTAAAAAGCGTATCTACAGCTAAAAGTTGAGTTTGATTCATGCTAATGGAGTTTTTATTGGCATATAGATTAAGATAAGTATCTAGTTTTTCTTCATCAACACGGATAAGTTTTCTTTCCATAAGCATAGGGGCTAAAATTTTACGATTTGCATCGGCGATTTTTACAGCATTGGTTAAATCCTTTTCGATCTTAATCGCATCGCTTAAAGGCAAAGAGCGACGCAAAGCCATTCCACCTAAAGGCAAAGGTAAATTTTCTTTAGTAAATTCAAGCCATATATCCCAAAGTTCTGCTTCCACGCAAAGACTTTGATCAAATTCTAAAATGCTTTCATGGATCAAAACTCCTGCATCTACTTCACCACTTAAAACTGCATTTTCAATGTCTAAAAAATTCTTATAAATAATTCTAGCTTCAGGATATTTCATACGAAAAATCAAAGCATTGGTGGTATTTGCTCCACTCAAAGCGACTTTAAAATTTCTTTTTAAATGCGTATCTTTTTTCTTGATGAGTTTTGGCCCATAACCTTCGCCAAAACTCACTGCTGTGCGTAAAAGCGCATACTCAGAAGCGATTAAAGGATAAAGCCCAAAAGAAATAGCTGTAGCATCAAATTCATTTTTCAAGGCAAATTCATTTAAAGTTTGTATATCTAAAGCTGTATTTTCATAAGCAAAATCATTCCCCATCCACCCAAATTTAATAGCCATATACATAAAAATATCATCAGCATCAGGAGAATGTGCAATAGTAATTTTTTTCATCTATGCTTCCTTGTAAATCTTTGCTTTAATTCTAGCAAAATAAACCATTATTTAATTTTATTTTGTTAGAATTCTAACTAAAAATTTAGAATTTTTAAGGAAAGTTATGGATGATAATAAAAGAAAATCCCTAGATGCTGCCCTAAAAAGTTTAGATAAAACCTTTGGAAAAGGCACTATCTTAAGACTAGGGGATAAAGAAGTCGAGCAAATCGATAGCATAGGTACAGGTTCAGTTGGGCTTGATCTTGCTTTAGGTATAGGCGGTGTTCCAAAAGGAAGAATCATAGAAATTTATGGGCCTGAAAGTTCAGGTAAAACCACTCTAACTTTACACATTATCGCAGAATGCCAAAAAGCAGGTGGAGTTTGTGCTTTTATCGATGCAGAACATGCGCTTGATGTAAAATATGCTAAAAATTTAGGTGTAAATACAGATGATTTATATGTTTCACAACCTGATTTTGGAGAGCAAGCCTTAGAAATTGTAGAAACTATAGCAAGAAGTGGTGCAGTAGATCTTATCGTAGTAGATAGCGTTGCAGCACTTACCCCAAAAGCAGAAATTGAAGGCGATATGGGTGATCAACATGTAGGACTTCAAGCAAGACTTATGTCTCAAGCTCTAAGAAAACTTACAGGTATAGTTCATAAAATGAATACCACAGTAATTTTCATCAACCAAATTCGTATGAAAATCGGCGCTATGGGTTATGGTACTCCTGAAACCACAACAGGTGGAAATGCGTTAAAATTTTATGCTTCTGTGCGTTTAGATGTTAGAAAAGTAGCAACCTTAAAACAAAACGAAGAACCTATAGGAAACCGCGTTAAAGTAAAAGTAGTTAAAAATAAAGTTGCTCCTCCATTCAGACAAGCTGAATTTGATGTGATGTTTGGAGAGGGTTTAAGCCGTGAAGGTGAGTTGATTGATTACGGTGTAAAACTTGATATCGTAGATAAAAGTGGTGCGTGGTTCTCTTATAAAGATAAAAAACTTGGACAAGGTAGAGAAAACTCAAAAGCTTTCTTAAAAGAAAACCCTGAAATTGCAGATGAAATCACAAAAGCGATTCAAAATTCTATGGGAATAGAAGGTATGTTCAGCGGTAGCGAAGATGACGAAGGAGAAGAATAATGTTAGTAATTGAAGATGTTAGAGCCTATGAAGTTCTTGATAGTAGAGGAAACCCAACCGTAAAAGCTGAAGTTACGCTAAGCGATGGAAGTGTAGGTGCGGCCATAGTTCCAAGTGGTGCAAGTACAGGTTCAAAAGAGGCTTTAGAATTGCGTGATAATGATGAAAGATTTGGCGGAAAAGGCGTTTTAAAAGCTGTTGTAAATGTCAATGAAACCATTGCAGATGAAATTTTAGGGCTAGATGCTTTTAATCAAACTCAACTTGATGATACTTTGCGTGAGCTTGATGGAACAAATAATTACTCAAATTTAGGCGCAAATGCGACTTTAGGCGTGTCTATGGCAACAGCTCGTGCAGCTGCGGCTGCTTTGGGAATGCCTTTGTATCGCTACTTAGGTGGTGCAAATGCAAGCATTTTGCCTGTACCAATGTGTAATATCATAAATGGCGGTGCTCATGCAAACAACAATGTAGATTTTCAAGAATTTATGATCATGCCTTTTGGTTTTACTAGTTTTAAAGAAGCTTTGCGTTCAGTTTGTGAAATTTATGCGATATTAAAAAAAGAACTCGCAAATTCTGGACATTCTACGGCTTTAGGTGATGAAGGCGGTTTTGCTCCAAATTTAGCTAACAACACAGAACCTATCGATCTTTTAATGACTTGTATCAAAAAAGCAGGTTATGAAAATCGTGTAAAAATCGCTCTTGATGTAGCAAGTACAGAATTTTTCAAAGATGGCAAATACCACATGGAAGGCAAGGCTTTTTCAAGCGAGGATTTGATCGAACGCTATGTAGAACTTTGTGCAAAATATCCAATTTGCAGTATCGAAGATGGCTTAGCTGAAAATGACTTTGAAGGTTGGATCAAGCTTACTGAAAAATTGGGCAATAAAATTCAGCTTGTGGGTGATGATTTATTTGTAACCAATGAAGATATTTTAAGAGAAGGCATCATCAAAAAAATGGCAAATGCTGTACTTATCAAGCCAAATCAAATCGGAACTATTACCCAAACTATGAGAACTGTGCGTTTAGCGCAAAGAAATAACTATAAATGTGTGATGAGTCATAGAAGCGGCGAAAGTGAAGATGCTTTTATAGCAGATTTTGCCGTAGCTTTAAATACAGGACAAATCAAAACAGGAGCTCTAGCAAGAGGCGAAAGAACCGCAAAATACAATCGCTTGCTTGAAATTGAACTTGAAAGCGATGAATACTTAGGAGAAAAGCTCTGAGCGATTTACTTAAAGAATACGATGAAAGCACAAGAAAAAAAAGTTTTTATACCCATGTTATAAAAATGATTTTTTGGGCTTTTCTTGTTGTAATTGGAGCGATTTATTTTGGCAATATGTTTTTTGGGCAGTATTCTTTGGATACTTTATTAAGCTTAGAAAATACCAAAGAAGAGCTTAATAAAAAGATTATTTTACTTAAAGAACAAAACGCTAAAGCACAAAAAGATTATTTTGAATTAAAAGGATTATATCCAAATGAAAACTAGAATTTTAGCAATATTTTTTATTTTTACCTCTCTTTTATATTCTGATGAAAATCCTTTCAAGGCAGATCAAAATATAACCTTGGTTGCTCCACCTGAATTTCAAAAAGAGGAAGTTAAATTTAATTCTAGTGCAAGAATTTTAAAAAGCATCACTTTTAATTATATCAATTTAGACGGAAGTGAAGATAAGATTGATTTAGATGTTAATAAAAGTATTGATTGGCACGATACTTATACTATATCAAGATTTAAAAGCCCTGATCCTTCAAAAGTACTCGATGTTTCAGTTACTATACCTGAAAAAAATAGCTCTAAACAAGAATCAAACTCAACAGCCAATGTTGAAATACCTTTACAGGTTGCAAAGATTTATGATTTTATTTCTTACGCGGTTTATAAAAACAAAATAAAACTTAACACTAGTGATGAAATGATCACAGATTTTTCAGTAGGAAATCCAAGCAAAATCGTTATAGATTTTAGATCTAACTTGATTAGTCCTACAAAAAACATACGCCTTAGCAATTCTATTTTTAAACGCATAGACTTTGGATCTCACAAAGGATATTATCGACTTGTAATATATCTTGATGGAACTTATAATTATAATATTCAAAAAGATGCAACTGGATATATGATTAATCTGCTTTGATGAGATTTATTTTTTTAATATGTTGTGCTTGTTTAGTTTTTGCTAATGAAATTTTACTTCTTAGCAAATTCGATAAGCAAGATTTTAACTCTAAAGATTTTAATGCTTACTTGATGAGCGAAAAATTTGATGGAGTACGTGGAATTTGGGATGGAAAATATCTAAAAACTCGCCAAAATTATAAAATAAAAACTCCTGACTTTTTTACAAAAAATTTCCCTCCTTTTGCTATTGATGGTGAGCTTTGGATAGCAAGAAATAAATTTGATGAAATTTCAGCTTTAATTCGTAGTGGCGATAGCAATTTGACCTTATGGAAGGAAGTAACTTATAATATTTTTGATGTGCCAAATGCTTGCGAAGAATTTCAAATTTCTACTTGTACTCTTAAAAATCGTTTGGCTGTTTTAGAAGAGTATTTGCAAAAATATCCTAGTGCCTATATAAAAATTATTCCTCAAATTCCAGTTGAAAATCAAAATAATTTAAATCAATTTTACGAAAGCATTATAAAAAATCAAGGTGAAGGTATTGTCATACGCAAAAATTTAAGTCCTTATGAAAAAGGCAGAAGTAAAAATGCTATGAAATTAAAACCCTATGATGATGCAGAATGTGAGTTGGTAGGATTTCGCAAGGGTAAGGGTAAATTTGAAAATCAAGTAGGTGCCTTACTTTGTAAAATGCCTAATGGACAAATCATTAAAATAGGCAGTGGTTTAAAAGATGAAGATAGAAAAAATCCTCCAAAAATTGGTAGTATTGTGACTTATAAATTTAATGGATTGACCAAAAATTCCTTACCTCGCTTTCCGGTTTTTTTAAGAATAAGAGATGAAAATCCTTGACTTTAAAATTATTTTGTGATAAAATATTTCCTTTTATTTATTCGGGGTGTAGCGCAGTCTGGTTAGCGCACTTGGTTTGGGACCAAGGGGCCGAAGGTTCGAATCCTTTCACCCCGACCATTTTTTATAAATTTATACAAAATGGTGAGTGTAGCTCAGTCGGTTAGAGCATCAGATTGTGGTCCTGAGGGTCGTGGGTTCAATTCCCATCACTCACCCCACTAGCGCTCGTAGCTCAACTGGATAGAGCGACAGACTTCGGATCTGTAGGTTATGGGTTCGATTCCTATCGGGCGCACCACCAAGATTTTATATGCGTTCATAGCTCAGCTGGATAGAGCAACGGCCTTCTAAGCCGTAGGTCAGAGGTTCGAATCCTCTTGGGCGTACCACTTTAGCGGATGTGGTGAAATTGGCAGACACGCCAGACTTAGGATCTGGTGCAGCAATGCGTGAAGGTTCAAGTCCTTTCATCCGCACCACTTACTTTTATCATTTTCAAACAAGAGTTGATTTCTCATAAATTTTTATTTCATTTTAAAATTTCTTATGATTGTTAGATAAAATGTAAATTTAATTTAGATAAATTTAAAAATTATCTTGCAAAAGATTTGAAAAATAATTAAAATATACAAAATTCAATTCAAGGAGATAAAATGAAAAAATTAGGTTTAGCGTTAGCAGCTTTAGTTGCTTTAAATGTGTCAGCATTTGCAGATTTGATAGTTATCAATAAAAAAGATTTAGTTCCAGTTTCAGCAAGCGAAATGCAAAACAAATATTTCCAAGAGAGCATCAAACCAATTATAGATCAGCCACTTTTTAAAAAGGCAACTTTTTATGAAGCAGATATTGTTGCAAAAGTTGATCCAAGAACTTATAAAGTAAATCAAAGTATGATAAAAGACTATTATTCAGATAAAAGCAAATATGTTTATTATAAGCCAGTTCTTATATTAACTAGTGATGGCAAAAGAGCTAGATTATCTACTCTTACTTGCGATGTAGCTACAACTTCTAGTAAGGGATATTTTTGTGGAGGAACAGCTGAACATAATTATTCTATTAAGTAAATATTGCAAATAAAAATCCGCCTTGAGTTTTCACTCTTGGCGGAAATCCACTATTAAAGGCTTTTAGAATGAAAAAACATTCTAAGCATCTTAAAGTAGCATTATATCTAAATTTTAGGTTTTTTAAGTTAAAAATTTCTAGTTTTTTAAAATCGTTTTATCTTTTATATCTTTGCTGTAAAGACAAAATCAGCACTTATTAAAAATCTTTTTTTGATTAAATTTTTGTAAATTCATTTTTAGTGTTAAAAATGTGATGGTATTAACTTTATAAAAGTATTATTATATATTTTTTACTTAGGATAGCAATTATGAAAAAAACAATTTTAACCATTCTTTTTTTACTCACTCTTACGCAAGCTAAGGAAATACAAGTTTATGAAAGTCCTACTTGTGGCTGTTGTGATCTTTGGGCTGATTATATGAAAGTTAAGGGTTATGAGGTTAGTGTTCATAAAACCAATGATTTTCTTAAAATCAAAGAAAAAATGGGTATAAAAGATGAGTATCAAAGTTGCCATACAGGTGTGATTGAAGGCTATGCTATTGAAGGGCATGTTCCTGAAAGTGCTGTAAGCTGGTTGCTTGAAAACAAACCTAAAGATGTTATAGGAATTTCAGCTCCTGGCATGCCGCAAGGGAGCCCAGGAATGGAACAAGGTTATAGTGAAAAATATCCTGTAATTTTGATGAAAAAAGATGGAAGCTATGAGCTTTATGGATATTTTATAGGGGATAAAAAGCTTTAAAGTAAATTTTTAGCTTTTTACTTTTTTGATTTCTTTTTCAAGTATGCTATAAGGAGTTAAGCCTATGAATTTTTCATCCATTTTTCCTTCTTTGAAAAAACTAAGTACAGGCACTCCATATATTTCCCCAATGGCACTTGAAAGGTATTTAGCTGCTCTTTTTTCATAAAACATTGCTAAATTAGATAAACCTTTTTCATTAGCCCAAGCTTTTGCATCATTTGCATCATTTGCATCGCCTAAAACCACAAAGATATTAAAATCATAATTTTTAGCCAAATTCTGTAAAATAGGAATTTGTTCTTTACAAACTCCACAATTTTTTGTGAAAAATACTAAGGCAAAATTTTGTGCTTTATCATTTATTTTTAGGCTTTTTTCAAAACCATTGTAGGCAAAATTATAGGTTTTATCACTATTTAAAGCTTTAAAATTTTCTCCACTATCACAAGCTACAAAAAATAAAGCTATGATTAAAGCAAAGAAATAAGCTTGGATTCGAAAAATTCCCATGGTTTTTCTCCTAAAATTCTATCTTTTATCATCCCATCTTTAATGATGATGGTAGTAGGGGTTGCAAACACAGCATAACGATCATTGGTGATTTTAAGATCGTCTTTTAAAACTTTTACATTTTTAAAGTCAAATTGTTCGGCTAAAACTTTAACCACATTAGCATTATCGATGGAATTTATAGCATAAACACTGATTTTATTGGGATGATTTTGTATGAATTCATCCAAAGAAGGGAGTTCTTTTAAACAAGAAGGGCAGCCATTTTGAAAAAAGACTAAGACTTTTAAACTTGTATTATCATCAGCAAGTTTTACAGCTTTTCCTAAAGTATCTTTAGCTGAAATTTCAGCACTTTTTTCTCCAACTTTTCCAGTATCTTTTGAATTTTCAAAAGAACAAGCATTGAGTAAAAACAAAATGCTTAAGATTAAAAGGCTTTTTTTCATTTTAACACCCCATGTTGTAAGATAAGGGTTCGATCTGCGAATTTAGCCAAATCAGGATTGTGTGTGATTAAAACTATGGTTTTGCCTTCATTTTTTAATTTTTGTAAGGTTTGAAGAACGATTTGTTCATTAGCTTCATCTAAATTTCCTGTGGGTTCATCTGCGAGTAAAAGCTCTGGGTTGTTGATCAAAGCTCTTGCTATACAAACTCTTTGTTGTTCCCCGCCACTTAATTGGCTAGGTAAATGAGTGAGTCTATGTGAAAGTCCTACTTTTTCAAGAACCATTTTAGCATCTTCTTCATCTACGCTTGAGTGATAATACTGAGAGAGCATAACATTTTCTAAGGCGTTAAGATAGGGGATAAGATGAAATTGTTGAAAGACAAGTCCTATTTTTTCACGACGCAAGGTGATTTTTTGCTCTTCATCCATTTGCTCTAGGTTTTCATTGTCTAAGATATACTCTCCAGAGCTTGGAGTATCCATGAGTGATAGTATGTTTAAAAGCGTTGATTTTCCACTTCCTGATGGACCCATGATGGCAAGCCATTCTCCTTCATAGACGCTTAAGTTGATATTGTTTAAGGCTTTAACTTTGCCAAATTCTTTATTTAAATTGTTTATTTTAATAAGTTCTTTTTTCATCATTCACCTTTCAAATTTTCACACACATTGATTTTTAATGCTCTTTTTATAGGAAAAAATGCAGCCAAAAAGGCAAAAATCAAAGAAATGATTAAGGCTATAAAAACAGCTATAAATCTAAAATCAATACTAGAATTAAAAATCAAATAACCAAAGACATTGGCTAAAAATATCCCACAAAAAGCTCCGATTAAACTAGCAAAAAAACTTACTATAAAGCATTCACTAGCAAAAAGTTTAAAAATTTCACTTTTTTTTGCACCCAAGGCTAAACGCAGTGCGATTTCTTTTTTGCGAGAAAATATAATAGAACTTAAGGTCGTATTAACGCTAGTAGTGACTATGATCAATACTACAAGTATGATTAAAAACATTAAAGCTTTGATTTTTCCAAGTACCAAACCTTCGCTTAAGGATACTGAAGATATAGGTTTTGCATCGATGAATTCATTGTTGATTGCTTGTGTTTTGGCTTTAACTTCATCAAAATTTCCATAAACTACAGCATTAGCATAGTTAATACCGGCTCTATCGCTTAAATTTTGCACCACGCTTAAAGGGGCTAAAACAATGCTATCAAATTCATCATTGCTTGAAAGTATGCCTTTTATGGTAAGTTTTATGCTTTTTCCGTTGTTTGGATTGTAAATTTGAAGTTCATTGCCTGTTTTTAGGCCTAGTTGCTTGGCTAAATTAACCCCTAAAAAGGCTGAATTTTCATCAAAATCATTTAGAGAAAAGCTTCCTTCTTTAACTTCTAAAAAAGGTTTGGTGATTTTTAAAGCCCTAAAATCAGTGCCTAAAACTACCCCGCTTGTACTGCCTAAATTTAAAAAATCATACAAAAAAGGAGTTAAAGCTCTAGCCTTTAAATTTTCTTTTACTTTTTCATACTCAGCATTGGAGATAAAATTTTCATCCTGTTTAGGGCTTATCATTACATTTGCTCCATAGGCTTTTAATTCTTTAGAAAGTTTGGTGTCAATATCAAAATAAATATTTAAAAAAGCTGAGCAAGTAAGTGCTCCTATAAAAACACTTAAAACTATTATAAAAAGTCTTTGATAAGAAAAGCTAATGCTTTTAAAAAGCTCATTAAGGAAAAACTTATCTACCATAAAGCACTCCTGCAGCTGAAAGTTGTGTGATATTTTTTATAGGAAGCAAGCAACCTAGTAAGGCAATAAGTCCTGCAAAAATAAAGCTTAAAGGTAAAGCTACAAAGGCTATATCAATAAAATATCCAAAAATGCTAAGGCTGATGATTTGAGAAAGTGCTGTGCCAAAAATAAATCCAAATAAAGCAGCAAATAAAGCTACGATTAAATTTTCACTAGCAAAGATGAGATAAATTTGAAAAGTATTAGCACCAAGCACTTTTAAAAGTCCTATTTCTTTTTTTCTACGATGAATTTCAGAACTCATCAGGCTTGAAATCGCAATACTTGCAACAATAAGACAAATAATACAAGTAATGCCCATTAAGGATTGGATCTTTTTAACCACCAAGCTTTGAGCATCGCTTATAGCATTTAGAGCTTTTGCATCAGCACCTGGTAAGCCATCGCTAATTTGACTAGCGATTGAGCCTACATAAGCTGAGCAATACCATTTGTCATATTCTAACTGATCTAATTTTTCTTCGCCCATGCGACGCACTTTTTCAGAAAGGGCTGATTCAGGTATGGTAAAAGCTCTTACTTCTGCACTTGAGTAAAGCCCTTGTTTGTTGAGTAAATCTTGAGCTAAATTTAAAGGAGCGATGATTTTATTTGACATTTTAGGATTGGCATGAAGTAAAATGCCTACGATTTTTGCTTCTTTGCTTTGATTGTTTTCTCCTATGAGTTTGATAGTATCTCCTAATTTTAGTTTATTGTTTTTAGTAAAGTCTTCGCCTAGCATGATTTCATTGCTATCATCTTTTGCCCATTCTCCTTGCACTGCTAAATAAGGATAAAGACTTTTTATACCTGTGATAAAATCATCATCATCATCTTTAATTTTTATGGCTTTTTGAAAGTAAGTGCCATAAATAAGTGCTTTTTGCTGGGAGTTTTCAATTGCGATTTTACCTTCTAAAAAAGGAGCAAGTGCGGTGATGTTGTTACGCCAATAAATGTCTTTAATCATATATAAATTTTTTTCTTCTAGGTAGTTTTTGTTTTTTAAGGGTTCATAAAGTTCATTACCTATTTCTATACTAAGACTTGAGCCTTTGGGTAAAACAAGGATATTAGAGCCATAGCTTTTGAGTTGTTTAGTTACTTCATCGCCTATACTTAGGGTAATATTTAGCATAGTAGAGAGCAAAAGCGTGGCTAAAAAACAAGTAAGAAAGGCTAAAAATTTTTGAATTTTGTTTTTAAATATAGAGTTAAAAATCATTTTAGCCAACATCGTTTCTCCTTTGGATTAAAAATTTCGCTTCATTTTCTTCTACATATTTTGTAGGATCTTTTTTAAATTCTTCATAGTTGTTTTGATTTGAAAAATAATAAGTAATCCCTTTATAGCTATAAGAAAAAGGAGCTTGGGTGTTTATAACCTTTGTTTTTGATACAGGATCTTGCACTTCAATTTCCTTGATTTGACTAAAATAATTAGATCCTGCTATTACATCTTTAACATCTATGGTAATTTTTTTACCATCGTATTCGTATTTGAGTGGGATAGGATTGCAACCCCCGCTTTTGCCTACACTAGGCAAGAAAATACGCACATTGCAAGAAATGCAAATGAGTTGTCCATCTTTTTTGATATAGCCCATATCTCCACAAATCATACAAGCATCAAAAACAGCTACAGGAGAATCCCTATCTTCTCTTTTATTGATAAGAAAAAACCTTATCACTTTACCTTCAGCACTGATATAAGCAAAGCGGTGGAGTTTGTTGTCCCTTAAAAGAGCTATATCAAAGATAAATTTGCCATTCTTATCGGGTAAAATTTCTTTAGGCTCATCTATGGTTAAAGGCTTAGAGCTTACCATAAAAAAGTATAAAATAATGCAAAAACTTATAACACAGGAGATAAAAACACTGGAAAAATAACGATTAATAAGACTTGTTTTAGCTTCGTTTTTGCGATAATTTATATCTAAAATTTGTTTTTTGCTTATATTTTTTTTGCGAATTTTTAAGCTTAAGAATGCTAAAAAAGTGATGAAAATTAAATAAACATAAATTCCAAAAACACCAAAATAATTACTTTTTCCTACAAAACTCACCAAAAAAGTATGAGTTTCTATGATAGAATTTCGCATTAAAGTAAGCAAGATATTGGCTAGAGCTTTATCGCTTTCTATAAGGATAAGCAGTAAAAACAGCATAAAGCTTGTTTTTTGATTAAAATTTTTTTGCCATTTTAAAAAGAAGAAAATCAAAATACAAACAAGCAAGGCTAAAGCAATAAAACCTAAAGAACTTATACCTTCGCTATCGATTAAAGAACTAGTAAAAATAGGGAAATCTTGACTTAAAAAATAATAATGCAAAGCGGTGCAAAAACTTAAAATTCCCAATAAAATAAAATTTAAAATTTCAATTTTTTTCCAAAAATAAAATATAAAGCTTACTAGCAATAAACCTATAAAAACAAAATCAAAATTAAAGATTAAATTTTCGGTTTTTAAAAATTGTGCTGCGATAAAAAAAGCAAAATATCCAAATAAAAAGCCTAAAAAAACTACTAAAAAACTTTTAAAAATATATTTTTTATCAGGAGTGATAAAGGCCATTAAAATACTTAGCGGTAAAACACTGATAAGAAAATGCACAAAATATATACTCATAATTTACTCTTTAAACATTGTTATTTTAATTTTTCAAATAAAAATAAAAATATTTAAACACTCGGAAAATCCGAGCGTAAAATCATTTTGGCGTGCCTGTGTATTTGAATTTATAATCTACTTTAAAAGGTTCAAACCACTTACCCACGCCTGTTTCTTCATCAACATGGCGTCCAAAACCTTGTTTTTCTGGATTTGAGATATAAAAAGTAAGTTCATAATTTCCTACGCCAAAGCCACCTTTTTTATCTTTTTCCATAGCGATATTTGCACCATAGTGAGGACCATCATCAGCCACCATAGGCATCAAAGTTCCGCGTTTAATCGCACCTGTGTCGGTATTTTTAAGTTCATAAGCTATAGTTAAATAAGGCATCCAAAAACCTTCTGGAAAACCATTTGGATTGTTTTTAAGTGCGTGAATGTCAGCTTCTAGGTGAATATCTGCTAAAGATGCAGCTAAATCAATACCTCTTGGCTCCATTTCAATGGGTTGTAAATAAACAGCGGCTATTTCCATACCATTAAGTTCTTTTGGATCACCGATTGGCACTTCGCCTGCAAATAAATTTGTGCTAATAACCGCAGCTGCAGCAACTACTGATAAAACTTTTTTTATCATGATTTTACTCCTTTTTTTGAAATTTGTTTTGTTATTAAAATGCCAATAATTAGCATGATCAAAACTATAAATTGAGGGATTAAGGTTTCATAGTAAGGATAAACTCCAAGCCATAAAATCGGTTCAAAATTCATAGGTATAAGACTAGGAATAATGACTTTTCCTTCTATGAGTTCAGCTATGCCTTTGCCTGTAAAAACAAAAACCATGTAAAAAATAATGTAAGAAGTGATATAGAAAAATTGTTTTACAGGTATGCGAATGGCTCCTGCTTTTAAAAGAAAATATAAAACAATAAGTATTAAAATTCCAAGTCCAAGCCCGCCAAAAACAGCACTAAAATCAGTGCTTGTTTTAGCATCAAAAAGCAAGGCTTGATAAAAAAGCACAGTTTCTGCACCTTCTCTATAAACAGCTAAAAATACGGTGATCCAAAGGGTTTTTGCGCTATTATTTGATATAGCATCTATAGCACCTTGTTTGATAAAGCTTGTCCATTTTTTATTTTGTGCGTTTGAAAGCAGCCAAAAGCCCACATAAAAGAGTAGCAATACGGCTATAAGCATGGTAATACCCTCTATAAGCTCTCTACTTTGTCCTGCGTTTTCTTTAAACAGCCAAGAAACTCCAAAAGCGGTAACAAAACTTAAAATCACTCCTGTAAAAAGAGCACTATAGGCGATATTTAGGCGATTTTTATTACCACTTTGCACAAGATAAGAAACAATGGCTACAACGATAATCAAAGCTTCCAATCCTTCACGGATAATAATGCCTAAAGCCCATATAAATAGCGAATAAGGAGTAGAATCTTGAATTTTATCTACACTGTTTGCTATGAGTTGTTCTAAGTTATTAAAAGTAGCTTCAAGCTCTTTTTTATCTGCACTTGCTTTAATCAGTGCTACGCCTTTGGAAAATAAACTTTCTATTTTAAGTTTTAAGCCGCTATCTACAGCACCGATTTTATTTTCCATACCGCTTGCTTCAAAAATATCTAGATAAATTCCTTGTAAATCATCTACTATAGAAGCGCTAAAGCCATCATAATTTTTTAAAATTCCATCTAAAGCAAGTTTGATATCATTAGAAACTTTGGCATAATCTTTGCCTTTTGTTTCATCATTAAAGCCTGAAATTTGCAAACTTGAAAGTTCTGAATTTGGAATTTGTAAGAAAACATCAAAAATTTGTTCTTCTATGTTATCTAAGCCATCTCTTAAGCCTTTTTCATCTATTTTTGCATCGTTGATTTTGCGTATAAGGGTGCGTATGGCTTGTTGAATTTTTTGATCGTTTCCTGCTTTGGTAAATTTATTTACTAAAATTTCTACTTTGGTATTGCGATAATCACTAAATAAGGCATCATTTAAAAAATCTTTACTAGCTTGGTAGTTTTTTTCTTTAAAAGCATTAGCTGCCTGTGAAAATTTGGTAGAGATATTATCTAGTATAAATTGCAATCTTGCGTCCATTGCAGCAGCAGCTTGTAAATCAGCGCTTGCATTATCATCTGTAAGTTTGCTTGTGTCGTTGTTTGCAGGTGTAGAAGCTTGGGTGGTTAAAGAACTTTGTGCTAAATCTTTTTTATCCACGCCCATCATTTGTGCGATTAAAGCTTCTGCATCAGCTTCGCGTTTGGCATTGGATTCTAGGCTTGATTTTTCAGCTTTAGCCTTATCATAGTTTGTATCGCTTGCTTCTGCTTTTAAACGATATCCATTTTGTAAGATTGGGGCTACTTCATCAAGATCATAATAAAGACTATCAATTAAAGCATTAATTTGTGTCAAAGGAGCTTCATCTTTATACATACGACGCAAATTTACAAATTTACGCTCCATGGTGATGGCTTTTCTTCCTATATTTCTTCCTATAGGGCCTTCCATATTTTCAAAATGTTGAAAATACGCATCTTCGCTAAGCTTTTTAGCACCTAGATTATCACCCTTTTTATAAGTTTCTATGCTTTGTTTTAGCATATCTTTGATAAGATTTGCTTCATTAATATAATCATCTACTCTAGCAAAAGCTGAGCTTGATAAAAAAATACTTATAATTAAAAATATAATTTTAAAAATTTTCATTATCATTACCCTTGGTTTTTGATAAAAATAATATTTATTATCAAAATAAATAATGGCTAGTATAATATTAAAAATCTTAAATAGAACTAAAAAATAAGCTTTTGTATCGATAATATTTTTTATTAATTATATTTAAGATATATTTTAATAAATTTTTAAATATATCTTATTTTTGTGATTTAATATGGGTTGTTTTTAAGTATCGCAAGGCTTTCTTCTAAGCTATGCACTTTGGGATATTGTTTTTGTATTTTTAATTTTTCATTTTTTAGTGTTTTAAAAGCTTAATAAAAATCAAAAAATCATTTATTGTATTCTTCAAGGAGATGGTTATAGCATATTTTAGATTAAGCAGATATATCCAAAAGTTTATCTTTTTTGTTGGTATCTGTGTCTGTAGAATTGCTATTGTCTTTATTTGCTTCTTCTTTCTCAGCTTTAGCTTCTACTTTTTCTTTTTTTTCTTGAAATTTTAAAGTTGAAGTTATATTAATTCTTTTACTTTCAAAATTTGTATCTACTATTCCCCTACAAGGTGTATTAAGTAACATTAGCAAACTCCTATATAATTGCAATAGCTTTTTAAGTTGTAATTTTTGATTATATTATAAATCGTATAAATAAGATAAAACTTAAATTTATTGAAGTAAAATTTTTATCTATTTCATTTGCTTCTAAAAGTATCAACCATTTATATTTTGCTTATTGTTTCATAGTGTAAAAATTTTTAAAATAGGATTTTATCTTAAAAAATTTATGATTTTTAATTTCAGATATTGGTTTCCTTGAAAAATTTTAAAAAGTTTAGTAAAAAATATTAAGTTTTAAAAATATCATCCGATTTAAATAAAGTCTTAAGACTCAATCTAAAAGGAGGATGATATGGTTTCAGATGTTTCTATGGGTAATGCTAATTTAATGACTGCTGTTAATACTTCAGTTTTGAAAAAATCTATGGACACAAACGAGGCATTGATGAATGAACTCATCGAAGGTATGGAAGGTGTCTCTCAAGCCTCCGCTCCACAAGTTTCTAGCTCTAGTGGTTTGGATATTTACGCTTAAATATCTTAAGAACAAGCTTAAGAACTTGTTGGTATCTTGAGCTTGTTTTTTTAAATAATTATTTTTTTAGTATTTTTTCGTTATAATTTTGCCATTTTATTTATCGTATTAAATTTTTATAATATTTATTTAGGAGCAAGGATGCAAATGATAAAGAAGATGGTTTTAAGTGAAACTTTCCCTGGTATTTTGCTTATATTTTTTACATTTTTAGCCTTATTATGTAAAAATTCTTCTTTAAGTGTTATTTATACAGATTTTTTTCATGCTAATTTTACAGTAGGATTTGATCATTTTCAAATTTCAAAGTCGTTGGATTTATGGATAAATGATGGTTTGATAGCTATATTTTTTCTATGTATAGGGCTTGAGTTAAAATATGAAATTTTACGCGGACAGCTTAAAAATATAAGAGCTGTGTCTTTACCTATATTTGGAGCTTTGGGGGGTATGATTACTCCTGCTTTAATTTTTATTGCTATTAATTATTCTCATGATTTTGCTATGAAAGGTTGGGCAATACCTACAGCAACCGATATAGCTTTTGCAGTGGGTATTTTGATGCTTTTAGGAAATAAAATTCCTACAAGTTTAAAGCTTTTTTTACTTTCTTTAGCTATTTTTGATGATTTGGGTGCTATTGTTATTATTGCTTTATTTTATACAGATCAGCTTTCAGCTTTGGCAATTATTATTTGTTTGTTTTGTATATTTGCTCTGCTTTTGTTAAATTATTATCACATCACCCATCTTTCTTTGTACGTGTTGGTAGGTGTTGTGTTGTGGATAGCTATGCTTAAAAGTGGAGTGCATGCAACTTTGGCTGGTGTGATCATTTCTTTGTTTATACCTCTTGATACAAAAAATAAAAAACCTTATTTACATGAAGTTCTTAAGGATTTAAATCCTTGGGTAGTTTATTTTATTTTACCTTTATTTGCTTTTGCCAATGCTGGAATTGATATTAGAGATATGCATCTTGGTTCAGTATTTTCGCCTGTAAGCCTTGGAATTATTCTAGGATTATTTTTAGGAAAGCAACTAGGTGTTTTTACTTTTTGTTTTATTGCTATCAAACTTAAACTTGCAAAATTACCTGAAAATATTAAATATGGAAAATTTTATGGTATATGTATTTTAACAGGCATCGGTTTTACGATGAGCTTGTTTATTGATGGTTTGGCTTATAAAAATAGTGATATTTTTGAACATGCGGATAAACTTGCTATTTTAATAGCTAGTTTTTTAAGTGCCATTGTTGGTTTTATTTATCTTAAGATTGTTAAATGAATAATATAGTACATAAATTAAAAACTTTAGTTTTAAACGAGGCTTTTGGTGGTGTTTTACTTATAGTTTGTACTTTGCTTGCTTTGCTTGTGCAAAATGGATCTTTTAGCGAACATTATCGAGAATTTCTAAATTTAAAAGTCGGATTTAGTGTAGGTGAATTTGAGCTTAATAAACCTTTTTTGCTTTGGATAAATGATGGGCTTATATCTATATTTTTCTTTGCTATAGGGCTTGAGCTTAAGAAGGAATTTTTGCATGGGGATTTTAAAAATCCTAAAAATATTGTTTTACCTTTTATGGCTGCTTTAGGGGGTATACTCATACCAGCAATGTTGTTTGCTTTGGTGAATATAGGAGATGCTTATACCTTAAAAGGTTGGGCTATACCTACAGCTACAGATACAGCGTTTGCCTTAGCGATTTTAATGATGTGTGGTAAGCATATTCCATCAAGTTTAAAAATTTTCTTACTTTCTTTGGCTATTTTTGATGATGTGGGTGCTATTTTAATTATAGCTATTTTTTATACGACAAAATTATCAATAGTTGCTTTTGTCGTTGCAGGAATTGCTATTTTGGTAATGCTTGTTTTAAATATTTTAGGAATAACAAGAAAGTCTTTTTATTTTATTTGCTCAGTTATTCTTTGGATTAGTGTTTTAAAAAGTGGTGTGCATGCAACTTTAGCTGGAATCATAACAGCATTTTTTATACCGATGCAAACTAAAAATGGAGAAGCATTTTTAGAAGAAATCTATGAAAGTCTAAAATTTTGGCTCGCTTTTGTTATCTTGCCTTTATTTGCTTTTGCTAACGCTGGGGTAAATTTATCCAATATCGATATGGGAGCAATTTTTTCAGGTGTAAGTATAGGTATTTTTTTGGGGCTTTTTGTGGGTAAACAAGTGGGTGTATTTTTGTTTTCTTATTTGGCAATCCGCTTTAAATTTGCAGCCTTGCCCCAAGGTTCAAATTTGAAACAACTTTATGGGGTTTGTATACTTACAGGTATCGGTTTTACAATGAGTTTGTTTATCGATGGTTTGGCGTATGAAGTTAGTGATATTTTTAATTATGCAGATAATTTAGCTATTCTCATAGCTTCATTTTGTTCTGGGATTTGGGGTTTTATTTATCTTAAATTCTTTGCTACTCGATCTTAAGGGGACTGATGAGACATATTTTTTTCATCATCGCGATTGTATTCTTTATAAGTGGATGTAGTTTTTATCAGAATTTAAACTATACTCGCCCGATTTATAATACAAATAAAGAAACAAAACTTAAGACTATAGCAAATGAATGGAAAAAAACTCCTTATGTTTTAGGTGGAACTACTAAAAAAGGTGCTGATTGTTCAGGATTTACGCAGAGTGCATTAGCTCAGCTTAATATACGCATACCTCGCACTACAAAAACTCAATTAGGTTCTGGGAGAAAAGTTTCTAAATCAAAATTGCAAACAGGAGATTTGGTATTTTTTAAGACAGGTAGAGGGCCAAATGGTATGCATGTTGGTATTTATACGAGCAAGGGAAAATTTATACATTTATCTACTAAAGGTGGAGTAAAAGAAGTCGAGTTAAATAGTTCTTATTGGAAGGCTCGTTATATAGGAGCAAGAAGGTATTAAAGTGAAAATAGGTGTATTTGATAGCGGAGTAGGGGGGCTTAGTGTTTTAAAATCTCTTTATGAAGCTAGACTTTTTGATGAAATTATCTATTATGGAGATACCGCAAGAGTTCCTTACGGGGTAAAAGATAAAGATACTATTATCAAGTTCTGTCTTGAAGCATTGGAATTTTTTGAACAATTTCAAATTGATATGCTTATCATTGCATGTAATACTGCTAGTGCTTATGCTTTAGATGCTTTAAAAGCAAAAGCACATTTTCCAGTATATGGCGTAATTGATGCAGGGGTTGAAGCAACGATAAAAGCTTTACATGATAAAAATAAAGAAATTTTAGTCATTGCAACAAAAGCAACCATTAAATCAGAAGAATACCAAAAGCGTTTATTATCTCAAGGATATACAAATATAAATGCTTTAGCTACAGGGCTTTTTGTGCCTATGGTTGAAGAAGGTATTTTTGAAGGAGATTTTTTGCAAAGTGCTATGGAGTATTATTTTAAAAATATCACAACTCCAGATGCTTTGATACTCGCTTGTACTCATTTCCCTTTACTAGGTCGTTCTTTAAGTAAGTATTTTGGCGATAAAACAAAATTAATTCATTCAGGAGATGCTATAGTTGAATTTCTTAAAGAAAGAGAAAATATAGATTTGAAAAATCATAAAGCAAGATTGCATTTTTATGCTTCAAGCGATGTTGAATCTTTAAAAAATACTGCTAAAATTTGGCTAAATTTATAAGGAAATAAAATGATAGAATTGAAAAAACCAGATGAAATAGAAAAATTAAGAATAGCAAATCAAATTGTAGCAAAAACTTTAAATTTTTTAGAGAATGAAATTAAAATAGGAATGAGTTTAAAACAAATTGATAAAATGGCAGAAGATTATATTTTAAGCCTTGGTGCCAAGCCATCATTTAAGGGGCTTTATGGTTTTCCAGGTGCCATTTGTACATCTTTAAATCAAGTTTGTATCCATGGAATTCCAGATGATAAAATTATCAAAGAGGGTGATATTTTAGGTCTTGATGTGGGAAGTTTGATTGATGGGTATTATGGGGATGCAGCAAGAACTATTGCTATAGGAGAAGTTTCACCCACTGATAAAGCTTTAATCTCTTGCGCTAAAGACGCGTTATATCATGCTATAGATATTATTCATGATGGAATGCGTTTTAAGGAACTTTCAGCTGCTTTAGGCGAATTTATCCATGTAAGAGGTTTTGTCCCGCTTCGTGGATATTGTGGACATGGTATAGGACGAAAGCCCCATGGAGAGCCTGAAATTTTAAACTATTTAGAAAAAGGTGCGAGTGCAAAAAGTGGCCCTAAAATTAAAAATGGAATGGTGTTTTGCATAGAGCCTATGATATGCCAAAAAGATGGAACACCAAAACATTATAATGGAAAATGGGATGCTGGAAGTATTGATGGGCTTAATGCGGCTCATTATGAACATTGTGTTGCTGTGATTAATGGGCGTGCTGAAATTCTTTCTATGATATGATATTAAATTATAAAAATAATATTTTTTTCTTAAAATCCTAAAAATTTAAAATTTTTTAAATAATATTGTAGTAATATTCTTTAATAATTTAAGTTACTAAATAATATTTTTATCATATATTAAGTGTTATTAGAATAAAGTGTCACATCGTATTAAACTAAAACATAAATATGGTTTAGATAATTTAATAATTTTTATTAAATTATCTAAATATTTATTTTAGTTTAAAGAGATCTTTTAAGATCTCGTTTGGGTTAGGCTATTTCCCTCCCCCTTTTTATTCGTAGCCTAACTCTCTTTTAGAGTTTGGAAAATCTCTTTAAGCTAAAATATATTATATTTGCTTAAAGAGAACAAATGATTACTATTCTTATTTAAATAAATTTTTAAAATCCATTGTAGAGTTATAAATTCCAGCATTATCCACAGTTTCGCCCATGGTGATTGCGGTTGCTAACTCTGATAGAATGATTTTTATTTCATCTCTTTTATCTTGTATATAGGCCAATACACCTTCGTAATTACTTGTTTGAAGAATTAAAAGTGGATTAGCAATTTCAAATTCAAAAAGTTTTTTACCAACATAAACATTGAAAATATTTCCAAAAAGGGCTGTTCCCATGAAAGAGCAGTTTTGTATAAGTTGTGATGCTGTGGCATCAAGAGTTCTTTTTTGCATATCATCTGAATTTTCATCTATTCTTTCTAGAATGCTTTTTTCTATTTTTTTTAAAGACATATCAAGTACTTGAAGTGCTCCTATAAAATCATTTGCATCATTGATTTGAGAGCAAATTTGATTTGCTTTAAATTCATCCACGCTTTGAATTTCGCCTAAGTGTTTTTTAAATATATCTAAATCACTTTTCATTGTTTACCTTTCAAAAATATTGCTAAATATTTAAAAAGCAAAAAGTGTTCCTAAATTAGGATAAATTAGAATTTACCCAAAAAACAATCTCATTTCCAATTTTATTTAAGGCTTTTTGAAAAGCATTATAAGTAGAGCGGATATCTTTTTTTTCTATTTTTTCTTTAGTATTGAAAATTTTATGAGCTATTATTTGATTGTTTTCAAGATTTATGAAATTTACGCTTATAGAAATTTGAGCGTAGTTTTCATTGTTGTTAAGAATTTGTTCAAAAGAGTTAATCCTGCTTTCAAGGGCATAATCCGCACTTAAAGAGCTTGTTGAAGAAAGCAAGGTTGTAAAAATATTGCTTTGTTCAAATTTTGACAAAATTAAAAAAGAATAAAGATTGCTTGGTAAATCTCCCCAGAAATAATGTGCGTATTTGTTGCTAAAACCATTATCTATATAAACAATAGCTCTTGAGTTTAAATATAAAGGTGCATTTGCATTGCGAATTTTAAGAATTTTACCAGTTTTTTTAAAAAAAATATTTGAGTCTATTCCTTCGTCTTTTAATATGATATTTTCATTTTTATTGATGGTTTCGTGTCTTAAAGAGCATCCACATAACATAAAAATAAAAGTCAAAATACAGAATAATTGCTTTAGCATTATTTTTCTCCTGGTCCAAGTTTAGGTTTAGTTTCTTTAAAAATCAAATCAGCAGGGCTGTTTTGTAAATTTTCTATTAGAATATTGCTTTCAATTAAAATTCGTTTAAAAAGCTCTAAATTTTGCATCAAAGATGCTTTAATATCATCATAAGTGTTTAATTTTTCATCAGCTTTTTTTATGAAATTTTTTAAAATCATCGTGCTTTCTTTTATGTCTTTAAGACTGGAGTTGAAATTTTGCGCACTAAGGCTTATATTATCAGCCATTTTTCCTATTTTTAAACTTGTGTTTGAAAGATTAAGGCTTAAATTTTTAGAATTAGCATTTAAATTTGCACTTAATTCTGCTAGATTTTGCAAAAAGATTTCTAGATTTTTAAGATTTTTTTCGCTTAAAAGTTCTTTTGATTTATCATCGGCCGTTTTAACCAAAGAAAAAATATGTTCACTTTGTCTGTCTATGGTTGCTAAAAAACTTTCTTTAAAAGGAATGACTGGAAGTTTTCCCTGTATAGATACTAAATCTTTGCTATTTTTACTTCCGCCTTGAAGTTGGACAAATTTAAGTCCTGTGATACCTTGAAGTTGCAAAGTAGCAAAGGTGTCTTCTTTTATAGGGGTATTGTTTTTGACCTTAATGCGTATGTTAACGCCGAGTTCATCTTGATTGTAAATGCTGATTTCTTCTACGCTACCTACTTCCACGCCCAAAAGCCTTACGGGTGCTTTTATGCCAAGTCCTGCAACGGATTCTTGTGTGTGAATTTCATAATACTTAAAACTTTCTTCTTTAGAGTATCCACCAAGCCAAAGTATGAAACCAAGACTTGCAAAAAACACTCCAAAAACAAAAAGTCCTACAAAAAAATAATTTGCTCTATTTTCCACTTTTACTCCATAAATCTTTTAAAAAGTTGTTCATTTTGCAGGCGTAATTCTTCATAAGTACCGCAAAATCCAACTTTTTTATTTTCTAAAATGATAAAGCGATCGAGTAAATTTTTCATACTTTCTTTATCATGTGTAACCAAAATGATATTTAAATCAAAACTTTTTTTTAATTCTAAAACCAAATCGTCAAATTCGCGACTACTATGAGGGTCAAGTCCTGAGGTAGGTTCATCTAAAAAAAGTAACTTACTATCAAGTGCTAAAGCTCTAGCAATTGCCACTCTTTTTTGCATACCACCACTAAGTTCGCTTGGAAATTGTTTTAAAACACTTTCGTTTAAACCTACCATTTTTAACTTCATTAAAACCAGTTCTTGTATGCTGTTTTCATCTAAATGAGTGTATTCTTTTAAAGGAATGGCGATATTTTCATAAACATTAAAAAAGCTAAAAAGTGCAGCAAACTGAAAAACCACACCCCATTTTTTACGCAAAGCAAGTGCATCTTCTTCGCTGATATTTTTAAGTTTATAGCCTAAAATTTCATATTCTCCACCATCAAAATGTTCAAGCATAAGCATTTGTTTTAAAAGGACGGATTTTCCACTTCCGCTACCTCCTAAAATACCAAAAATTTCGTTTTTTTTGATTTCAAAACTTACGCCATCATGGACGATTTTTTCTCCAAATTTTGTAATGATATTTTGCGCTTTAATAACCATTTAAATTCCTGCAGAAGTTAAAATAACAGAGAATAAAGCATCAAAAGCTATCACCCAAAAAATAGCATTTACAACGCTTTTTGTGGTATAAATTCCTATGCTTTGTGTAGTGTTTTTTACCTCAAAACCACGAAAACAAGCAATAAGCCCTATTAAAAATCCAAAAATAGGTGCTTTTGCAAGTCCTATAAAGATATGTTTTATATCTACAGCTTCTCTAAAGCGTCTTAAAAATTCGGCAAAAGAAATATCAAGATTTAATTTTGCAACCATCATTCCGCCTATAATACTGATCGCATCGCTAATGGCAACGATTAAAGGCATAGCCACTGCCAAAGCCATAACACGTGGAATAATAATAAATTCAAAAGAACGAAAACCCATAGTATTCATAGCTGCAATTTCATCAGTAATTTTCATCACTCCAATTTGTGCGGTATAAGAGCTTGCACTTCTTCCTGCGATCACTATGGCAGCGATTAAAGGTGCAAGTTCTCTAGTGGCTGAAATTCCCATCAAATCTACTATGAAAATATTGGCTCCAAATTGTGCGAGTTGATAAGCGGCCTGATAGGCTAAAACCACTCCTACTAAAAGAGCGGTTAAAATAACTATAGGCAAAGCTTTAAAAGCAGAATTTTCTATATGATATAAAAAAGCAATAAAGCGAAAATTTTTAGGATTTTTAAGGCATAAAAAAAGACTTGTGAAAAAAGCTCCTGTGAAATTGATGAATTTTCTTAAAATTTTTAAAAGTTCCAAACTTAATTTTCCAAGATCGATAAAGTATTCACTGAAATTTTTATGTGATTTTTTTGTTTTGCTTAGTCTTTGGTAGTTTTTTTCACAAAGTTCAAAAAGGGTTTGAAAGCGTGAATTTAAGCCTTCTTTGGTGATTTTAATATTTTTATCTTTAAGATCATTTTCCAAAGCAAGGAAAAATCTCACTCCAGCGGTATCGATTGCTTTTAGATCTTTAAAATCAAAAATCACTTCCTTGCTTTGGATCAAAGCTAAAAAATCTTTTATTTTTAACTTATAAATGCTTGTTTTATCCCAAATTCCAAAGATAAAAAGAGTGTTATTTTGAAATTTGAAATTTGTATTCATTTTATTTGCTAAGGATAAAATTTACAAGCTTTGAAACGCTAAAGCCAAAGTGTTCAAACACATCTTTGTCTTTGCCACTTTCTCCAAAACTTTCTATGCCATACACTTTATGGCAAAATTTATAAAGTTCATTAGAGTGTGCTGCTTCAACGCCTATAACTTCACCTTTTAACAATCTTTCTTGATAAGCTTTATCTTGTTTTTCAAAAAGTTCAAAACAAGGCATAGAAACAACATTACAAGCAAAACCTTGTTTTTCAAGTTCATTCGCACTTTCTAAACAAAGCCAAACTTCACTTCCGCTCGCTAAAAGTGTAAATTTAGCATCTTTGCTTTCTTTGAGTAAATACGCTCCATTTTTTACATCTCCAAAAACAGGTTCATTTAGGGCTTTGAGTTTTTGGCGTGAAAGTACAAAAGCACTTGGAATACCTGCATTTAGAGCTATTTGCCAAGCTTTGACATTTTCTACCCCATCAGCAGGTCTAAAGGTTAAAAAATTTGGCATAGCTCTAAAAGTGCTAAGTTGTTCTATAGGCTGGTGTGTTGGCCCATCTTCGCCCACGCCTATGCTATCGTGCGTGAAAATAAAAAAATGTTTGATTTTCATTAGAGCTGCTATTCTTGCGGCAGGTTTTAAGTACTCACTAAAGATGAAAAAAGTTGCTGAAAATGGTAAGAAAATTCCATATCTTGCAAAAGCATTGTTAATCGCTGCCATAGCGTGTTCTCTGATACCAAAATGGATATTTTTACCTTCTATAAAGTCTCCCATACCGTGAAGTTCTGTTTTATTTGAAGGGCCTAAATCCGCACTTCCACCTAAAAATCCTTCTAAATTTTTAGCTAAAACATTTAAAATTTCACCATTGCTATCTCTTGTAGCAAGATCTTTTCCTTTAAAATCAGGATAAACTATCTTACTAAAATCGGGATTTAATAGCCTTTCTAAAAGTTCTTTTTTACCACTTTTTTCAAGCTTATCTTTCCATTTTGCTTCTTCTAAATCCCCAAGTTCTACAGCACTTTCAAAGCGGATTTTGCTTGCTTGTGGGATATGAAAACTGATATTTGGATCAAAACCTGCTTGTGCTTTGGCTTTTTTAATCACTTCTTCGCCCAAAGGTGCACCATGGCTTTTATGACTGCCTTCAAGCTCTCCTGCACCCTTTGCTATAGTTGTTTTTGCGATGATAAGACAAGGTTTTGTGGATTTTTTAGCTTGTTCTAAGGCTTTATTGATTTCTTCATAATCGTGTCCATTTATACTTAAAACTTCAAATCCTTGTGCTTCAAAACGCATTTTTACATTTTCATTAAAGGCTAAACCTACATCGCCTTCTATAGAGATATTGTTGCTATCGTAAATGAGTATGAAATTATCAAGTTTGTGAAGTCCTGCTAAAGAACAAGCTTCATAAGAAATGCCTTCTTGTAAATCTCCATCTCCACAAAGACAATAAATTTTATGATCGATTAAATCACTACCTAGTAAATTTTGTGCTTTTTTTGCTGCCATAGCAAAGCCTACGGCATTGGCAACGCCTTGTCCTAAAGGGCCTGTAGCGATTTCTACTCCAAGAGTTGAAATTTCAGGGTGTCCAGGGGTTTTAGCATGAAGTTGGCGGAAATTTTTAAGATCTTCCAAGCTTAAATCATAGCCACTTAAATGTAAAAAACTATAAAGCAAAGCACTTGCATGTCCACCTGAAAATATAAGTCTATCACGGTTTAGCCAAGTGGGATTTTTAGGATTGTGCTTTAAATGATAACTTAAAACACTTAAAATATCTGCTAAGCCCAAAGGTGCACCTGGGTGTCCTGAGTTTGCTTTTTGCACCATATCAGCACTTAAAAATCTTAGAGTATTTGCCTGTTCTTGTAAAATTTGAATGTCCATTTTTTGCCTTTATAAGTATTGAATTATTAAATTTTGTATCATTTGTGCGAGTTTTTCATTAAGTTTTTCTAAGTCTTGTTCGCATTCACTAAGAAGATTTTCTTTTGTTTTTATGGCTTGTTCAAGTCCAAGCAAATTGACAAAAGAATTTTTATGAATATCGTTGTTAGTAGGCTTTCCGCTTTGTTCTTGACTTGTAGTTACATCGATAATATCATCATTGATTTGAAAAATCAGTCCTAACTTCAATCCAAGTTTGTAAATTTGATTACTTTCTTCGTTGTTAAGTTCGCAAATTTCACAACCCATTTTTAAAGCTGCAGCGATCAATCTTGCGGTTTTATGTGTATGCAAAAACTCAAGTTCATTTAAACTCAGTCTTTTTTCTTCAAAAAAACAATCAATAGCTTGTCCTATGACCATTCCATTAAGTCCTGCATTAAAGGCAAGGGTTTTTATGAGTTTGATTTTGATTTCATCTTTTAAATGAGCATGACTTAGAGCTAAAAAAGCTTCAGTATTTAAAGCATCACCTACTAAGATGGCTGTAGTTTCATCGTAGCTTTTGTGTAAGGTTGGAATTCCTCGTCTAAAGTCCGCATTATCCATAGCGGGTAAATCATCGTGTATGAGTGAATAAGTATGGATAAATTCCAAAGCTAAAGCCACATCTAAAGCTTGATTTAAAAGTTCAGGTTTATTGCTTTGTACTACGCTTAAAAGCAATTGTGCGCGAAAATGCTTTCCTCCTGCTTTTAGCATAAGAGCTAAAGCTTCATTGAAAAAAGGATGAAAGCTTTCAACTTTGGGTAGATTTTTTTCTAAGTGATGGATAAAAAGTTCTTTTAAATTCACTTAGTAAGCCTTATGAAAAATTGAAATTTACCATCGCCACCTGAGTTGGCATTTCCGCCTAATTCACTGTTGAAATTTGATAAAGGTAATTTAGTACTTTTGCGTTCAATCAAGATGCTAAAGTCATTACCAGCGCTTAAAATATTTTGTAATTCTTTAAAATTATTTAAAATAATATTATTAACGCGTAAAATTTTATCCCCTACCATAAATCCTGCATTTGATGCTTTTGATTTTGGATCTATTTTGGTTACAACAAGACTAGTATTAACTGTTAAACCAAGATTGCTTGTGAAATTTGTAATTTTTGGTTTTGGTTTAGAATCAGGAAGGTTAAATTTGCTCAAATCTTTTGCAAAAACTTCGGTAGAAATATTTAAATCCATATTATCACGCAACACTTGAAAATAAAGAGTACTTCCGCGATCCGCAAAAAGAATTTTTTCATTGAGTTTTCTTAAATCATTGGCGGGCAAACCATCAACACTTATAACTTGATCATTGATTAAAAATTGTGGATTTTTTCTTACATTGTTAACATAAATTTTATTTTCTCGAACAACAAAATCAACGCCAATATCTCCCCAATAAACATCGTTATATTTCATAAAATGTTTTAAATAGCGATTGCCTATAAAAGAGCTATTATTTAAAGCAATCCCCATCATTTCACAGCATGGAGTCCCTAAAAGTCCTATTTTAGAATTAAAATCAAGTTGATCTTTTTCATCAATATTTTGAGCTAAATACTTAATATGCCCTATATAGGGTTTATTAGGATCCCAAATTCCAACCCAATCATTGCGAGTAAGTTTTTCTTCATCGCCCATAGGAGTAGGGATTAGGCTAAAGTCAGTTCTTACAAGATATAAATTTAAAAATGGATCGTATTTTACATATTTGTTGAGCTTAGCATTAGGTTGTTTTAATACAGCAAGTAAATTTTCACTGAGTGCAAAAGCTGGCATTCCTTCATAGTTGAGCATGCTTGCCTTATTTCTTTCATAACCTGCTAAAAAATCTTCAAATTTAGGTCTTTCTATACCAAAAGATAAAGTAAAAAGCATGCAAATAATTAAAATTTTTTTCATAATTTCATACCTCCAAAACCGCCTAAAACATCATTCGCCATATTGGAACGATTTTGCGCAACCATAGCCAAAACATCATTAATTGCAGAAATAAGTAAAATTTGCAAGGACTCTTTATCTTCAAGTAAAGAATCATCAATGCTAACATCGATAATTTCACCTTTTCCATTAGCGCTTACTTTAACAAGTCCTGCTCCACTTTTGGCGCTAAATTCACGATTTGCAAGTTCTAGTTCTATATTTTTTGCTTTTTCTTGAACTTGATTTAAAAGTTCACCCATTTTAGAAAAATCCATATTTTCAAACATTGATTATCCTTGATTTTTTAAAATTTCATTAACAACTACTTTATCACTAAAAGGATATTTTATCCCTTTAATTTCTTGAGTAGTTTCATCACCTTTGCCTAAAATAACGACTAAATCGTCATTTTCTTTTAGTTCTAAAGCTTTTTTTATGGCTTCTTTTCTATCTTCTATCGTTAAAACTTTTTCTTTTTTAGCAAAGCCTGATAAAATTTCTTCCATGATGGTTTTTGGTTCTTCGCTGCGTGGATTATCACTTGTAATGATAGCAATTTTTGCAAAATGTTCGACGATTTTTCCCATTAAAGGGCGTTTGGTTTTATCCCTATCTCCACCTGCTCCAAAAACAACGATGAGTTTTTTATTTTTAAGAGCGTCAAGCACTTTTTCAATGCCATCAGGCGTATGAGCAAAATCCACAATCACACCTTTTGCTACTTGTTCTACCCTGCCACAAACTCCGCCAAATCCACTGATAGCTTTTTCCAAATCTTTTAAATCAGGCTTTACAAGTTCATTCACACAAGCACTAGCAACTAGAAGATTGTAAAGATTAAAAAGTCCTAGTAAGGGCGAGTCTATGTGAAAAGTTTGATTTTTATTTGTTACAATAGCACTAATGCCTTCTTCTAAAGAATAAGCTTTGATTTGATATAAAGCAGGATTTTCTATGCCGTAAGTAAAAGCGTTACGCACATTAAATTTAATAGCCAAAGCATCTTTGTTGATAAATTTTAAACTCTCATCTGTAAAAAAAAGTTCTTTTGCTTCTTTGTAATTTTCAAAAGTACCGTGAAAATCTAAATGATCTTGAGTGATATTGGTAAAAATTTTAGCAGCAAAATTTAAGCCTTCGATACGGTTTTGAACGAGTGCGTGTGAGCTTACTTCCATGATGAAAAAATCACATTTTTTTTGAGTGGCTATTTGTAGGTACTCTAAGGTTTTAAGAATAGGGGAGGTGGTTAAGGATTTTTCATCAATTTGTTCATCGTTGATAAAAGCTCCTCTTGTCCCGCAAAGCCCGCATTTATAACCTAAATCCAATAAGATAGAATAAATCGCTGCTGCGGTTGTGGTTTTGCCATTGGTTCCTGTGATTCCTATGATTTGAATCTTTTCATCGATTTTTAAAAGTTTTTTACACTCATTTACATCAATGATTTTTGCACCTTTTTCTAAGGCTTGAGCGTGAAATTTAGCATTTTGTGTGGTTTGTAAAAAAAAGCATTCTTTTTCACACTCTAAGGTATTATCTGTAATGAATGAATTTTCAAGTTTTAATTTCACTTTTAAATCCTATGAGTTTTTCTTGGAGTTTGATAAATCTATCATTTGCCCAAAAATGAGGCATAACATTTTCTATATAATTTAAAGTCATATCTTTATAGCCATTATCAAGTAATTTTTCCAAAAAATCTAAAAAATCATCACGATTATCAATAACTAACTTAGTGCTATTAATGATATTTTCAAAACTTTTTTGAAAACCAAGTTCTTCTTCGCTTTTTAAAAAATCTTGATAATTTAACGCATGCCCATCTTCAAATTCGTTTTCCTGTTTGTTTTCTTGTTTTTTAAATTCAATCGTACTTAAAATTTCTTCTAAGTCTTTATCAATGCTAGAGATTTTGTAATGTTCTATATAAAAATCAAAAAGTAAAGAAGCTTCTTTAGGAGATTTTAAAGCAAGATCACAAAGGCAGATAAAATTTAGCAAGCGTTTATTTTTGCGTTTTTCATAAGCCATAGAAAAATACATTTTTGCAGTTTTAAAATCTTTCTTGTAAAAATGTTCAATTCCAAGTTTTTTATAATTTTGCAAATTCGTCTGCTCCGCCGTTTAAATTGATTATAGTGATTTCTGGATGAATATCAATCTTAAGTTGCCTTTCAAGACCGTATTTTAGTGTCGTTCCACTTGATGCACAACCTTTGCAAGCTCCTATTAAATGGACATAAACAACCCCATTTTTAATCCCTAAAAATTCAAGCCCTCCGCCATCACGTTCAAGCATAGGCAAGCTCTTTTCTAAACTTGCTTTAACAGGATTTATAAGCTCTTCATCACTAAAAGGCATCATAATTTATCCTTAAAAATTTTTATATACTTTAGCGTGATTGTGTTTAAAAAAAGGTAAATTAAGGCTTGAAATTTAAATAAATTAAAAAGGTTCGTCATTATCTTGTGCGCTAAATCCTAAATCATAAGCTGTAAAGTTTTTGTTACTAAAAATTCCATTTAAGTTTCTAAATGATTGTTGCAGAATTTCTTCGTTTTTTTCATATTTTAAGAAGCTTAAATATTCTTTTAAAAAATTATTTAATTCTTCGGTATTTAAATTTTTAATTAGAAGATTTAAATTTTTATCAATAAGCGTAAAAAGTTGTTTTTTTAATGCGAGTGTAGAATTTTTAATTTTTACATTGTTTAAAAAAGCTAAATTAACCTTGCAAATACCTAACAAGAATTCGCTATAGTTTAAATTTTTTCGAATATTTTTACTTTCAAATTCTCTAATATCACTATCTTCATAACCTTTTTTTTCTAAAATTTTATCCAATAAAATTTTATGCTTAAAACAAACACTATCACTAATTTGCTTAAAATCGTTACATATATCTGGATGCTGTTTTAAAAAAGCTATAAGTTCTAATTCTGCAATGTGAATTTTTTCTTTAGGAAAATTGTATTTATTTTGAGAAATTAAAGGGGTTTGTATGGTTTTTTTTGAATTTTGCGATAAGACGATAAATTTTTCATCCACTTTTAATAAATTTGAAACTAGACCAGCGTAAGAATTTGCCACTAAAGGTTCAAGATTAAAGGTGAATTTTTGTATAGTTTCTAAAGCTTTTTGTTTGTCAAGAGCAGAAATTATGGAATGAGTGGATATTAAGCGTCTGATATAAAATTCACCAAGCTCTATTCCTTCATCGAGTATATTATGGAGTTTTGTGCTTTCATTTTTTGCTACGAGCTCAGCGGGATCTTTTCCGCCTTGTAAAATTGCCACTTTACCGTCTATTTTGTTTGTGCTTAATAAAAATGCAGATCGTGTCGCAGCTTTTAATCCTGCTTCATCATTGTCAAAACATAAAATCACTTTTGCATCATAACGGCGGATTAAAGGTAGATGATGTTCGGTTAATGCTGTTCCAAGAACTGCTACAGCATTGTTAAATCCTGCTTTGTGAAAAGCTATTGCATCCATGTAGCCTTCACATACTATTATTTCTTTTTTTTTGGCTATATTTTCTTTAGCGATGTTAAAAGCATAAAAAATTCTACTTTTATCAAAAAGTATATTTTGGGGTGAATTTACATATTTTGCCGGTGCATTGGGATTTAAAGTACGCCCTCCAAACCCTACTAATAAGTCTTTATGATCGTAGATTGGAAAGGTGATACGCCATATAAAACTTGCGTAAAATTCATTATTTTCATCTTTTTTTAAAGCTCCAACACTCATAGCATCTTCTAAAGGAATTTTTTGATTTTGCAATAATCTTATACTATCTTCACTTGCTCCTGCAAAACCTAATTCGAATTTGGCTATATCTTTGTCATTTAAAGCTCTTTGGTAAAGATAGGTTAAAACTTCTTTGTGGTGTTTGAGATTATCTTTAAAATACGCATTTAAGCTTGGTAGTATAGATTTTAGCTCTTTTTTATTTTCTTGTTTTTCTTTTGTATAGCTCAAAGTAAAATTACTAAGGCTTGCAACTTTTTCAACTGCATCGGCAAAACTTAATTTTTCATAATCCATTACAAATTTAAAAGCATCTCCACCAGCCTTGCAAGCAAAACAATGATAAAAACCTTTGGTAGGATTGATATGCATAGACGGGTTTTTATCTGCATGGAAAGGACAGATACATACAAAACTAGAGCCTTGTTTTTTTACTTCAATATAATTTTCTATAACATCAACAATATTAAGTCTTTGGGATAAATTTTCTATACTTTCTTTAGTTATCATTTTACAAACCTTGTTAAAATTATACAAAGATTTGGCTATAATTTGGCATAAAATTTTTAGAGCGAGACTATGGATTTTTTCTTTGTAGAATACAGAGACCCTTTAGTAGGGCTTATAATTTTAACCATTTTAGTATTTGTTGTAGCTGTTGCAAATTATATTTGGAAAATATTTGCTAACAAAGATGAAGAACAAAAGCTTGAAAAATTTATAAAAAAATTTGAAATGGATAACGCTCATAAAGAGTTGTTAAGAAATAGTAGCTTGAGTTTTGGAAATTTAAGTTTTTTGGCCGAAATTTTTACTAAAAGCGGAGAATTTGAAAAAGCAACTCAAATTTATTTGATTGCTCTTGAAAAATGTAAAGATAAACAAGAAAGAGAATTTATTTTCCTTTCTTTGGCAAAAGTTTATTTTAAAGCAGGATTTTTAGAGCGTGCAAAAGAAGTTTTATTACAAGTTTTAAAACTGCGTCCAAGAAATATACAAGCCTTAAAACTTTTAAAAATTGTTTATTTAAAACTTCGTTCTTATAAAGAAAATTTAGAACTTTTAGAATGTCTTTTTGAGCTTAATGAAGATGTACAAAAAGAGCATGATTTTATCAAAGCTTTAGAACTTTGTACTTTTAATATCACTGATGAAGAAAAAAAGAAAAAACTTTTAGAATTTAAAATAGAAGATAATCCTATGTTAGGGCGTTTAGTTTTTGAAAAATATCATATGTTTTTAGGGCAAAATTTTTTTGATATTTGTGATTTGCTTTATAGAGAAAATGAAGCGTTTAATTTAGAAAATCAAGATTTTTTAGAATTCTTTTATGCTTTGGGTAAAATTTCAAAGCATGATGATACACATCAGTTTGTTTTTAAAAATTCTAATTTTAAAATGTTAAAAATTTTAAAAGATAATTCTTTTAATGCGGGGTTAGAATTTTCATATCGTTGTTCTGAGTGTAAAAATGTTATGCCTTTATTTTTTTATCACTGTCCTATTTGTTATGAGTTTAATACTTGTACAATTATTTATGAAGTGAAAAACAATGAAACACATTGAAATTTATACAGACGGTTCATGTCTTAATAATCCAGGTTTTGGCGGATGGGCTTATATTTTGCGTTATAAGGAGTATCAAAAGGAAGGTTTTGGAGCTGAGGCTAATACCACTAACAATAGAATGGAGCTAATGGCAATTATTGAATCTTTGAAGGCTTTAAAAGAGCCTTGTGAAATTTCGCTTTTTACAGATTCTAACCTAATGGTTCAAAGTATTAATGAATGGCTAGAAGGATGGATAAAAAAGGATTTTAAAGGTAAAAAAAATATAGATTTATGGAAGGAATATATTAAAGTGGCAAAATCTCATAAGATTAAGGCTTTTTGGGTAAAAGCACATAATGGACATTTGGAAAATGAAAGATGTGATACATTGGCGCGTGAAGCTGCTTTGAAAATTGCAAGGGAAAATGATGAAAAACATTGAAAAACTAGAGCAGAGTTTAACTTATGAATTTAAAGATAAAAATCTTCTTATACATGCTTTAACCCATAAAAGTTTTAAAAAATCTTACAACAACGAACGCTTGGAATTTTTAGGTGATGCCGTGCTTGATTTAGTTGTGGGTGAATACCTTTTTCATAAATTCGCCAAAGATGCCGAAGGAGATTTATCTAAGCTTAGAGCGGCTTTAGTGAATGAAAAGTCTTTTGCAAAAATTGCAAATAGTTTAAATTTGGGCGATTTTATTTTTATGAGTGTTGCTGAGGAAAACAATGGAGGAAAAGAAAAGCCTTCTATACTTTCAGATGCGTTAGAAGCCATTATAGGTGCTATACATTTAGAAGCTGGGTTTGAGTTTGCAAAAACTATTGCTTTAAGGCTTATAGAAAAAAATTTCCCTCAAATTGATGCAAAAATTCTTATAAAAGATTATAAAACAAAATTACAAGAGATTACACAAGGAAAAATCGGACAAACTCCGCAGTATGAAACAGTGCGTGCTTTTGGTCCTGATCATTTAAAGCAATTTGAAATCGCTTTAATGCTTGATGGTAAAGAACTTGCAAGAGCTATTGCGGGAAGCAAAAAAGAAGCACAACAAATGGCAGCAAAAATTGCACTTGAGAAATTAGGAGCTTTATAGTGAATACCTTTGGTACGAGATTGAAATTTACAAGTTTTGGTGAGTCTCATGGTGTGGCTGTTGGATGTATTATTGATGGAGTGCCTGCTGGAGTTAAATTTGATGAAGAATTTTTACAAAATGAGCTTGATAAACGCAAAGGCGGAAGTAAATTTGCAACACCAAGAAAAGAAAGCGATAAAGCTCAGGTTTTAAGTGGAGTTTTTGAAGGATATACAACGGGTCATCCTATAGCTATAGTAGTTTTTAATGAAAATGCTCATTCTAAGGATTATGATAATTTAAAAGATCTATTTCGTCCTGCTCATGCGGATTTTGCTTATTTTTATAAATATGGCATAAGAGATCATAGGGGTGGAGGTAGATCAAGCGCTAGAGAAAGTGTTGCTAGAGTGGCTGGTGGTGCAGTTGCAGCGATGCTTTTGTGTGAATTTGGCATTTGTGTTCAAAGTGGTGTTTTTGGAATAGGAACTTTTGTATCAAATTTGAAAGAAGAAGAATTTGATTTTGAATTTGCTAAGAAAAGTGAAATTTTTTGCCTTGATCCAAAACTAGAAAGTGACTTTAAAAATGAAATTTTAAATGCTAGAAATTCAAAAGATAGTGTAGGCGCTGCTGTTTTTACAAAAGTTAGTGGTATGCTTGTGGGACTTGGAGAAGTTCTTTATGATAAGTTAGACTCTAAATTAGCTCATGCTTTAATGGGAATTAATGCTGTTAAAGCAGTTGAAATAGGCGAAGGTATTAATGCAAGCAAAATGCGCGGATCGTGTAATAATGATGCTTTAAAAGATGGCAAGTTTTTAAGCAATCATAGTGGAGGAATTTTAGGAGGAATTTCAAATGGAGAAAATCTTATTTTAAAAACTTATTTTAAACCTACTCCTTCTATTTTTGCCAAGCAAGAAAGTATAGATAAATTTGGCAATAATTTGGAATTTGAACTCAAAGGTAGGCATGATCCTTGTGTAGGTGTTAGAGGAAGTGTTGTAGCTAGTGCTATGGTGCGTTTGGTTTTGGCTGATTGTTTGCTTTTGAATGCGAGTGCGAATTTAAACAATTTAAAAAATGCTTATGGATTAAAATAAAAAAGCCCATTTTCATGGGCTTGATTGCAATATTTTGAAAAGATTCAAATACTATATCGCTTGTTTTGCTAAATACTTTATACTTTAACTAATAAAAAATTGATTAATATCAGCCTTATTTTCAAAAGCTATACTTGTATAAGCTTGATTTTTAAATTTAAGTTCATGGCTTTTTCCTACTTCGTGTTTAGTATAGGTAAGGGCTATTTTTAAGGCAAGTTCTAAGTCTTTTTCTGAAATTTTTTCATCTACCAAAGAGTAAGCTCCGATTAAATCTCCAAGTTCTATTACTTCATATTTAGGAGTTTTTAAACCTTTTAAAAGAGTATTTTCAAGTTCATTTCTACCTATGATCATTTTAGCTCCATTGGGTAATCTTAAATGACGACCATATTTTAAAAGTTGTGCGTCATTAACCTGCATATCTTTGTCAAATTCTATGAAATCTCGAATTTTTTTAGCAAAACTATCAAGAGTTAGCAAACAACCTCCACCTGGGCTTTCAAAGTCTTCTAAGCCAAATTTAGCTGCAAGTTCAAGTTGTCTTTTACGACTTCTTCCACTAATACCTTCGAGTTTTTCTCTATCTACCCAACCTTCTCTTTCAGGTTTGGTTAGAGGTAGGTTTTTTGCACACATAGGACGTAAGATTAAATCTTCTTCATCAAGAGCAAGTTTTTTAACCTTTGCCATCGCATCACTTCTTTGACTCATAGGGCGTTGTCCTAAAACTTCTCCTGTGATGATAAAGCTTGCATTTTCTTCTTTTAACATAGCAAGAGCAGTTTTAAACATAAAAGCATGACAATCTATACAAGGATTAAAATGTTTGCCATAGCCATATTGTGGATTAAAAAGCACTTCTTGAAGATAGGAATTTCTTACATCTATCATTTCAAAATCTGCACCTACCATTGCCGCACGCTTTTTCATGATTTCGCTTTTATCACTTGTGCTTCCAAAACCTATGTTGATATTTAGAGCTTTAACTTCTATGCCTTGTGCAGTGATGAGTTTCATTGCAAGCATACTATCAAGCCCACCGCTAAAAAGAGCTAATGCTTTCATTGATTCCTTTCTGAGATTATAAAATTTTTTAAGATTTTGTCGATTATAAAAGGTATAATTTTAACTAAAAAATCTTTAAAATAAGGATTGGAAAATGTTAAAAATAATTTTGGTTTTAAGCATTTTGAGTTCTTTTGCTTTTGCAAATTCTTGTGCTAACTACGAGCAAGAACTTAAAAAGTGTAATTCTTTAAAAAATTCACATGAGAGAAAAATGTGTCGTTTAGGTTTATTTGCAAAATGTAAAAAAGGATAAATAATGAAAATCGATACTTCTACTAGTTTAACTCATTCTTTAACTAATAATGTTGATAAAAAAGAGCTTAGCGTATTAAAAAAAGAAGATCAAGATAAAATTCCCGTGCAAGATCTTTCGAGTTTAAATAACGATGGTGTTAAGGTTGTTTTTGAAAATAAGCAAGGTGAACTTATAGCTTTAAATTTAAGCAATGAAAATTATAGTAGTTTGCAAAAAAATTTTGGTTCTTATATGAATTATGTTGCTAGAAATGATGGTAGCATAAGGCTTAATGGCGAAGCAAATCAATTTGTTTCAAATTGGTTTGAAAGTGTAAAAGATAATTTTGGTTCTTTAAATTCAAATTTAAATAATAAACAACAAAGTGTAAAATTAAATTTTAATACAAGTACTCTCCAACAAAGTATGCAAAATTTAGGCTTTAAAACAAGCGATGAAAAAATATCTGATGATGCAAATATAGAAGAAAAATTAAATTTTTTTATTGATAAAGATGTAAATAAAGATGGTAAAGTTGATGATAGTGATGTTAAAGAACCTAGCATGAGAGAAATTTTAAGTGACATTAAAGAGGTATCAGGTGGTGGAGCTAATGCTATGAAAACCATAGATCCGCAAAAAATCAATAAAAAAGATGATAAGGAAAATAATATCAAAGAAAAAGAAGACGAAGATTTGCTTCAAAAAGCCCAAGAAAAAGGTTTAAGTGCTTTAAGTGCTGATGAGCAGGCAAAGCTTGAGGCTAGTAATCCTGAAGAATTTGAAAAACTGAAGCAAAAATCTTTGCAAGAATTAAGTCAGAATTTAAGTAAAGATTTTCAAAATAAAATTGAAAATCAAGAAACACAAATTGTAGATAAGAGAGTGTAGTAAATTATAATTTTACCCTCTTAGGGTTTTAAAATCATATATAATAGGTAGTGTAATTCTTAAATCCCCGTTATAGTGTGGAAAATTTAAAGAAGCTTTTTTTATGCTTTCTAAAGCACTTTTATCTAACAAATCATATCCTGAGCTTTCTATGATTTTTAAATCTGCTAAAGTTTTATTTTCTTTCCATAAAAATTCTACTTTTACAGTTCCTTGCATACGCATTTTTTTTGCTTGCCTTGGATAAAATTGTGCTTGTTGTATAGCTTTTTGGATTTCTTTTAATACAGGGTGATTATCTTTTCCTTGTGTTAATTGGGTGATTTTAGGTTTGACATTTGTATCAGTTGTTTTTGTAAAAGTTTTAACTTCTTGAGTTGGTGCTATTGGGGTTTGATTTGGTATTGGGTGTGGAGGTGTTTTTTTTATCTTTTTTTGAATTTTTTCAGGAGTTTTTTTAATAACTTTTGGCTGAGGTTTTGGTTTGATGGGTTCTATAATGGATTCTGTTGGTTTAGTCTCATTTGTTGGATTAGTTTGGGTAAATTGTTTTATTGCTAAAGAAAAAGAATCTTCATTTTCAATTTCCATTTTAAAAAAGTCATTTGAGTGAAAAATGACAAAAAGTAAAGGTATAAAGACTATAAAAGTTATATAAGAAGCTTGGTATTTATGATTTAAAAATAAAGTTTTCATTTGTTTTTCTCAGTAAGAATTTGAAAATTTTCATGTTCTTTGGCTTTTAAAAAATCTATAATTTTTACAAAACTTTCAAATTTAGCATTTTTATCGCTTTTTAGTTCTACTATGGTTTTTTTATCAAGCGAAAAAATAGCATTTTTAACTTCATTTAAATCAGCTAATTTATCATTTAAATAAAAAGTATTTTTTTCATCTATGGCTATAAGAAGTTTTTTTTCATTATTACTTATATTGGTAGCATTTTCACTTGAAGGAAGTGAGATTTGAATTTTTCCATGCGCAATAAAGGTTGAAATACTAAGTACTATAGCAAGCAAAACAAGCATAATGTCTATAAATGGAACTATATTTAAACCTTCATTTTTTGGTAGTTTAAGCATTTTTATTTGCCTTATAAGCATTGCTTAAGAGGGAAACTTTTCTAAGTAAGGCATTATAAGCCATTAAAGCAGGAATAGCAACCAAAAGTCCCAAGGCTGTAGCTTTAAGAGCTAAAGAAAGTCCTACGACTATAGATTTGACATCTATATTGCCCGCTAAGCCCATTTCGTAAAATGTAACCATGATGCCTATTACAGTGCCTAAAAGTCCTATATAAGGGGCATTGGAATAGATGATATATATAGTGGTTAAATTTTCACTAATCGCATCATCAAATTGCTCTTGATTCTCATAATTTTTAAAGTTAATTTTTCTAAAAAATAGCATTCTTTCTACAACACACCAAAAAGCTATAAATGCCATAATTCCTAGAATTAAAAAGATAATTAAATCGATGTAATCTTTTAGAAATTCCACATTTTTCTCCAAAAATATACTTACTAAATTTTAGAAGATTATACTATATAAAAAATAAATTTATAATTAATATCAATTATCATAATTTTTAAGAAATTCTTGTTTATAGTTTTTATTTTTATTAGGTTATAATTTATAAAAATTTAATAGGGTTTAACATGACTATAGATTTAAATCACAATTTTACCTCTTTTGTTCTTCTTGATGAAGTTGATTTTAATTTTTCGGAATTAAAAAGCATTTTAGAATATAAATTTAATATAAAAATAGCTGATGAAAATTTTACCAAAGAGGGCGTGATTTTTTTATATGAAAATATGTTGGTTACTCTAAATTTGATTAAAAATCCTATACCTAATCACGAAGCAGAATACTATGCAAATTTTAATTTTATGTGGAAAGATGCCTTAGAGCAAACTAAAAAACATAAAGCTCATCTTCTTATAGCGGTGTTAAGTCAAGATCAAAGCAAATTAGAACAAGCTAAAATGTTTACGAAAATTGCAGCTTTATGTTTGGATAATAAACATGCTTTAGGTTTTTATACAGGTGCAGTTGTTTTAGAGCCCAGTTTTTATATAGAAAATGCAAAAATGTTAGATGATAATCGCTTGCCGGTATATAATTGGATATATGTTAGTGTTTATCCTAGTGAAAATGGAGTCAATGCTTATACTTGTGGGCTTAGAAATTTTGATAAATTAGAACTTGAAGTTTGTGATTTAAACATAGAAGAAAAAGAACTTTTCTTTTGTATTTATGATATTGTTTTACATATTTTAACTTATGATATTAATCTAAAAGATAAAGATATTTTAAAATTTGAAGATGGAAAAGAAATAAAATTTATAAAAAGTCAAGGCATAAGTGTTGAGAACGAAAGCTTGAAAATTATTTTTTAAGTTTCACATTCACTTCACAGTTTTGAGTTAAACTTTCGCCAACCAAGACAAAAAAGGAGAAACTATGAAAGCAAAATTAACTTTACTTGCTTTGTTGGGCGCTACGGTGCTTTTAGCTAAAGATATGGTTGTTCCTGCTAGCGAACTTCCAAATAATGCCAAAGAATTTATTTCTAAAAATTTTAAAACCGCTCAAATTGGTTTAGTGAAAAAAGATATAGATTCTTATGATGTAATTTTAAATGATGGAACTGAAATTGATTTTACGATCAATGGAGATTGGAAAGAAGTTGATGGAAAATATAAGGCTTTACCGCATACTATTTTACCTAGTGTTATGAAAAAAGTAAGCGCAACTCAACCAAATGCTCAAATTCTTGAAATAGATAAAGAAATTAATGGTTATAAATTTAAGTTTAATAATAACATGAAAGTTTATACGGATATGCAAGGAAATGTCCTAGGTCAAAAATTAGATTAATTTTTGAAAATTTAACTCCCTTAGAAAATTTGATGCAAAAATTTGGAAGCATAGTCTTCCAAATTTTTTCTTTTTTGATTGCAAAACCCAAAATATATTTAGTTTTAAAATAATACTTTATTGATACAAGTGATTGTTTTTTTATAAAATTAAATTTACAAAATGTTACATAAGATTTAAAATATTTTTTTTAAAAAATAATTATTTATAAATATTTTGCTAAAATAAAAGAGATGTAATCTTAAATTTAAGGAAGAATAATGAATACTCCTAAATGGACTAGTCACGATACAAGGTGGGTTTTATCTCTTTTTGGAACAGCTATTGGAGCCGGTGTACTTTTGTTACCTATTAGTGCTGGGCTTGGTGGATTGATACCTTTGTTAGTTATACTTGTTTTAGCTTTTCCTATGACTTACTTAGCTCATAGAAATTTATGTCGCTTTGTGCTTTCAAGTTCTAATCCAAAAGATGATATTACTTTTGTTGCAGAAAGTTATTTTGGCAAGGGCGGTGGATTTTTAATTACACTTTTGTATTTTTTTGCTATTTTACCTATTTTATTGGTTTATAGTGCTAATCTTACAACAACTTTGCTTGAGTTCTTAATCAATCAGTTTAATTTCAATGCAGATCTTACTCATGCTGCTCGTTGGTGGGTGAGTTTTTTGATTGTTGGAGTTTTGGTTTTGATTTCTATTCTTGGTGAAAATGTTGTAACAAAAGCAATGAGTTTTCTTGTTTTTCCTTTTATTATATTTTTATTTATTTTTTCATTGCTTTTAATTCCACAATGGAATTCATCATTATTTACAAATGTTGATTTTTCCGTAATTTCAACAAGTAATTTTTGGGTTACTTTATGGCTTGTTATTCCTGTGATGGTATTTAGTTTTAATCACTCTCCTATTATTTCTTCACTTGCTTGTTATTGTAAAAAAGAATATGGTGATTATGCTGAACCTCGCGCTAGAAAAATTATTTCTTTGGCAATTATTCTTATGGTTTTTGTTGTAATGTTTTTTGTTTTTTCTTGCGCTTTAACTTTTACACCAGAAGATTTTGCATCAGCAAAAGATCAAAATATCAATATTCTTACCTTTATAGCAAATAAATTTCCTGAAGTTTCTTTGCTGACTTATGTTGGGCCTATTGTTGCACTTGTGGCCATTAGTAAAAGTTTCTTAGGACATTATCTTGGTTCTCAAGAAGGCTTAAACGGTATTTTATATAAAGCAAGTAATGGTAAAATTCAAGGTAAATTCGCTCAAACTTTAACAGCGATCATTACCTTTGTTATCGCTTGGCTTGTTGCGTATAAAAATCCAAGTGTTATAGGAATTATTGAGGCTATTGGTGGTCCTGTTTTGGCTATTTTGCTTTTCTTGATGCCGCTTTATTGTATTTATCGTTTTGATATTTTGGCAAGATTTCGTAATAAATTTTTAGATCTTTTTATTTTGGTAATGGGAATAGTTGCAATTTCTGCTGCAATTCACAATCTTTTATAAATTAAGGATAAAAAATGAGTAATTTAAGCATTTTTAAAATAGGTGTCGGTCCTTCTTCTTCTCATACTTTAGGGCCTATGCTTGCTGGAAATTTATTTTGTAAAAAAGTTGCTAAAAAGCTTGATGAAATTGATAGAGTTGAGGTTACTCTTTATGGTTCTTTGTCATTAACAGGTAAAGGACACTTGAGTGATAAGGCTGTAATTTGGGGGTTAAATGGCCTAGAAGCTAAAAATTTAAGCGCAGCAATACAAGATGAAGTAAATAAAAATGCTATTGAAAATGCTCAAATTGATTTTTGTGGTGAGAAAAAACTTTGTTTTAATTATGAAAAAGATTTGATATTTTCCAAAGATTTTTTACCTTTACATGAGAATGGTATGAAGATTAAAGCTTATGATTGTAAAGGTGGGTTAGTTGATGAAGAAACTTATTATTCTGTAGGTGGAGGCTTTGTTTTAACAGCTGCACAATTAGAAAAAAAAGGTAAAAATTCCAACCAAAATAAAAAGAAAAAACTAGATATAGAGCTTAACAATGCAAAAGAAGCTTTAGAGCTTTGCGATAAAAGAGATTGGGATTTAGCAGAGCTTTCTTATCGTTATGAATTGCAATTTCACACTAAAGAGGAAATTCGTGCTTATTGTCTTGAAATTTGGGAAGTAATGCAAGAAGTGTATTATAATGGTACGCATCCAAATGAAGATTATTTGCCTGGAAAACTTCATTTAAAGCGTAGAGCCAAAGGACTTAAAGAAAGAGTGGCGATGACAGCTGATCCTATGGGCATTATAGATTTTATTTCTTTATATGCTATTGCGATTGCTGAAGAAAATGCTAGCGGAGCAAAAGTTGTAACCGCGCCAACAAATGGAGCATGTGCTGTTATCCCTGCTGTTATGCTTTATCTTAAAAATCATACTATAGGTTTTAGCGATGAAAAGGCTATAGAGTTTTTATTAACAGCAATGCTTATAGGTTCTTTTTATAAGAAAAATGCAAGTATTAGCGGAGCAGAAGCAGGCTGTCAAGCAGAAATTGGTAGTGCTAGTTCGATGGCAGCTGCGGCTATGGCAACAGTTTTAGGGGCTAATGCTTTTAAAGCATGCAATGCTGCTGAAATGGCAATGGAACATCATCTAGGTTTAACTTGCGATCCAGTTGCAGGGCTTGTGCAAATTCCTTGCATAGAAAGAAATGCCTTTGGAGCTATTAAGGCTATAAGTGCTGCTAGAATGGCAATGACACGTAAATCTACTCCTATGGTAAGCCTTGATGAGGTTATAGAAACCATGTATGAAACAGGAAAAGATATGAATTATAAATACAAAGAAACTTCTTTAGGTGGTCTTGCTACAAATTTAAAAACAGTATGCTAAAGTGTTTTTACACTTTAGTGTATTTTTTCATTCTTTGACTTAAAAATTCTTTCATTTCTTCTTTGGAAAAACTTTTAAGAATACGAATTTGCTTAAAAAGCAAGCCAAGATTAATTACTCCCATCACTAAAAGCAATAAGCAAATCATTAAAAAAACAAGATCTATGGCTCCAAATTCATTAATCATAGCCAAACTTGCAAAAAATACACTCGCTAATAATAAAAAAAATAAAAGCAATATTTGTTTTAATTTTGCTTCATTAAAATTATCGCAATTTTGAGTGAAATTTCTAAAAAGTATGATCTTTTTACCCAAATTTGAAACTAAAATTTCATCATTTTCTTTAAATAAGCCTTCTTTTAAACTTTGATAAAAAAAGATTTCATTGTTTAAATTTAAAGCATCTTTATAGCTTGATAAGGTGTAGTCTTTGTAAAAAAAGGATTTTAATTCATTTTTCTTTTCTATTTTAAATAATCTTAAATCATTTCTTGCATAAAAAAATCCACTAAAGTTCATAAATGCCATAAGTATCACTCCCTAAAAAATTCCTATAAAGTGGCTTGAAATTTAAAGGTATTGTAACATTTTTTTCATCATTTAAACTTGAACTTTGAAAAATCAAAAACATATCTATTTCATCTTTAAAGGTTTTGAGAAAATTTTCTCCACCCTCATACATTAAAAATTTAGTTTCACTTGGAATTTGGGTATAAATTTGGCGATTTGGAACTTTAAATAAAGGGATATTTTTATCAAAATTATCTATATTTTGACGGCTTAAGATACAAAGATTGGGCGCTTTTGCTTTGCAAAGCCTAGCATCTAGTATAGGGTGATCTTTTCTTATGGTTTCTCCACCGACTACAAGTAAATCAATCACCGCTCTAATTTTATGTGCATAAGTACGACTTAGCTCATTGCTTACGATTTTACCAAAAGGTGAGCCGTTCATAGAAAGGGCTAATTTAAAAAGTTTAAATTGCCCTTTTTGCCATTTTAAAAAAGGTTTTAAAAGTTTTTTTCCTTCTTCTTTAAGTATGTCAAATTCAACCTCTACACCTTGTTTTTTTAAAAACTTAGCTCCACCGCTTGCGATTTTATTTTCATCTTTAACGCTGATGAAAATTTTTTTAAAACCTAGCTCGCTAAAGAGTTTTGCGCAAGGAGGCGTTTTTCCTTGATGAGAGCAAGGTTCAAGCGTTACAAAAGCTATGCTATCTTTAAATACACCTTGATGGTTTTTGCAAATAAACTCATGTAAAGCGTTTGCTTCTTTAGGCAATGAAATTTCAGGTCTTAAACTTTTAAAAGCATGAGCTATGGCATTAAGTTCTGCATGAGCCAATCCAGCTTTTTCATGAGCTTTTATGGCTAAAATTTTTTCATTTTTATCTAAGATTACACAGCCTACAGCCGGATTCGGATAGGTTAAAAACTGATATTTCCAAGCCTCATTTAAAGCTAAATTCATATAAAATTCTTTCATTTGGCTACCTTGTATTTTAAAATTTGACATATTTTTAAAATTTTATATTTTTGTTTTAAGATAATAAATTCTAAATTTTCCATTTGTATTTCTTATTTTAGTTATATTAACCATAGTTTTTCTAAGTTTTTTAGGATATAACAAAAATAGTAAGACCGAAATTATTTTTCATCTGTAGCATCCTTTATAATTTTAGGAATGACATAAGCTTGATAAACTAGAAAGTTTTGGTGGCCGGGAGAAAGGGATTCGAACCCCTGGAGGTGTGACCCTCAACGGTTTTCAAGACCGCCGCTTTCGACCACTCAGCCATCTCCCGATAAAGTAAAGTTTTGCCTTTTTGGAGGCGACATCCGGATTCGAACCGGAGATCAAGGCTTTGCAGGCCCATGCCTTACCGCTTGGCTATGTCGCCCTGATAATGTTGAAAAAGTGGTGCCCGAGGCCGGACTTGAACCGGCACGGAAGAAAAATTCCGAGGGATTTTAAGTCCCTTGTGTCTACCAATTCCACCACCCGGGCGGGTGATTATGGAGCGGGAAACGAGATTCGAACTCGCGACCCCAACCTTGGCAAGGTTGTGCTCTACCCCTGAGCTATTCCCGCATAAATTTCTGAAAGAATTGAAGATAAAAGTATAGCAAAATAAACTTAAAAGGAGTTTATTTTGCCTTAAGTTATTTGCAAATAAATAAAGCTTTCGCGCTTAAAATTTGTTCTTTTTCGCTGATAATTGGAGATGAAAGTTCTATATTGTCAGATTTTGCATTTAACATTCTAGGTGTGATATTGGCATTTGTATTTACTTGTAAATTTTTCAATACACAAGTTTTATTAAGATCTAAAGAGTAAGTTTTTTCATATTCGTATGATGTTTTTAAAAGCTCTTTGTAGAGATTTTCTTTGTTGTTGTTTAGTGTATCTTTTGAAAATTTTGTTTGTATGGCTGGTGTTGAAACGCTGATGAAATTATTTTTAGCTATGATAGAATTGATGTCATTTAAAAGCTTGTTAAAATCTGCAAGTTGGTTTTCTTTAAATTCACATTCTAAATTCGCATCAAATCTTTGACCTTTTGGAGTTTGTATACCATCTTTATAGGAAAAATTAGGTTCTAAAGAAAAACTTCCTCCGCTACAAAAATTTTCTTTTTTTGAGCGTTCTAAAATTTGATTGAAAGTATTTGTGATTTCGGCTTTTTCACTATTGTCTAATGTGATTTTTGAGCTTAAATTTTCATTTGCCCAAAAATTAATATTTGCATATAAAATATCGGGTTTTAGTGTATTGCTTACTTCTATATTTCTTGAAAAATATAAATCATGATTAGAGTCTTTTTTGCCTAAAAATTCTACATTAAAAACTACTCCTGCAACAAAAAGTAATAAACATAAAAAACCTATACCTAAACCTTTAAAAAAAGCTAACATGGATATCCTTAATAATTTAATTTGAGCTAATTTTAGCAAAAAATTTTAAAATTTTTTGTTATACTCTCATTTATGCAAAAAAAAGAGCTTGAAAAACTACAAGAAAATTTACTTCTTTGGTATGAAAAAAATGGACGCAAAACTTTACCTTGGCGTAATTTACAAAGTCAAAATTGTGATGAAAGTTTAAAGCATATTGATAGAGCTTATGGAGTTTATATCAGCGAAATTATGCTTCAGCAAACTCAAGTTAAATCAGTTTTGGAAAGGTTTTATTTCCCCTTTTTGCAAAAATTTCCTACTTTAGAAAGTTTGGCTAATGCTAATGAAGATGAGCTTTTAAAGGCTTGGCAAGGACTTGGTTATTACACTCGTGCTAGAAATTTAAAAAAGGCAGCTTTAGAATGTGTGGATAAGTTTGAAGCTAAATTACCCAAAGAAGTTGAGGATCTAAAAAAATTAAGCGGTATAGGAGCTTATACAGCAGGTGCTATAGCTTGTTTTGGTTATGATCAAAAGGTTTCTTTTGTTGATGGTAATATACGCCGTGTGCTTTCTCGTCTTTTTGCTTTAGAAAATCCTAGCATGAAAGAACTTGAAAAAAGAGCTAAAGAGCTTTTAAATTTAAATCATGCTTTTGATCATAACCAAGCCTTGCTTGATATAGGGGCTTTGGTTTGTGTGAGTAAAAATGCAAAGTGTGGGATTTGTCCTTTGTATGATTTTTGTCAAGGCAAATTTCATACAGAGCTTTATCCAAGAGCTAAAAAAATACTTTATGAGAGTGTAAATTTAAATCTTTTTTTGTTTGAATTTAATAAAAAATTTGCCATAGGGCAAAGCCAAGATAAGCTTTATAAGGGTATGTATAATTTTCCTTTTTTTAAAGAAGGAGAGTATAAACTTTCTAAAGATATGGGTTTTGTAGGGGAGTTTAAGCACAGCTATACTAAGTATAAACTTAATATCAAGGTTTATCATCAAATTTTAAACAATGAAAATAAAAATTATGAATTTAAAACCTTAAAAGAGTTAGAAAGTACCGCACTTTCGGCACTTTCTTTAAAAGCGTTAAAATTAATTAAGCTCTGATTTTTTAGGCAAACATAAAGTAGCTATAAGCATGATGATTGTAAAAATAGCTATATATATAAAAAAGCCATTTTCTATACCTGCATTTTTAAATTGTAAAGCAACCCAAGGAGCAGATCCTCCAAAAACAGCATTTGAAATAGCATAACCCAAACCTGTCCCTAAAGCTCTTACATGTTCAGGAAAAAGTTTTGCTTTAAAAATCCCAGCAACTGAAGTATAAAAACTTAAAATAACAAACAATAATACCACTAACATAAATGTCAAAGAAGGATTATTTTGTGCGTTATTGGCTATAAGTGAAAAAATAGGATAAATTCCTACCAATGCCAAAATACAAAATACAATTAAAGATCGTTTGTGACCTATTTTATCTCCTATATATCCAAAAAGAGGTTGAATGATCATTAGTATAAATAAAGCACCTAAGAAAAGATTATTAACAAGCATTTTATCCATACCCGTATTTTCCATAAAAGTTTTAGTATAAGTTGTAATGGTGTAAAAAGCTAAAGAACCTCCAGAGGTAACCCCAAGTACCATTAAAAAAGGTTTCCAAGATTTGCATAATGCCTTTAAAGTACCACGATCTTCATGCTGGTGAAGTTTTGTAGCACTTTCATTCATCATTTTTCTTACAAAAAGCGAGCCTAGTGCTAAAATTCCGCCTATTACAAAAAGTATTCTCCAAGCATAATCTTTCATATCATCAATGCTAAAAAATAAAAACATTATACTAATGCTTGCAACGGCCAAAAGTTGACCACCTATTAGGGTTACATACTGAAAAGATGAGTAAAAACCGCGTTTTCCTTCCGTAGCAAGTTCTGAAAGATAAGTAGCTGCTATACCATACTCCCCGCCTACACTAAGACCTTGAATAAGTCTTGCTATTAAAAGTAAGATAATAGCAAGATCGCCCACTGTATCTTTGCTTGGTAAGGCTGCTATCATAAAAGAGCCCAAAGCCATTAAAACCACTGATATAACCATAGATTTTTTACGACCTACTTTATCAGCTAAAGAGCCAAAAAGCCAAGAGCCTATAGGACGCATAAAAAATCCTGCTGCAAAAACCCCAAAGGCATTGATTTGCTGGATAACAGGATTATCTGAAGTTGAAAAAGTATGAGCAAAATAAGTTGCTGTAAAAGCATAGATATAAAAATCAAACCACTCTACTAAATTTCCGCTACTTGCAGCAATAATAGAGCGAATTTTTTTCGTGCGAGTAAGCTCTTGCATAAACCCTTCCTTAATTTTAGATTTTTATTTAAGTATAGTGTGATTTTTGTTTAATATATTTAAAAATAAAGAAGAGAAATAAAAAAGATAAAAATATCGATAAAAATGTTACATATTTTAATAAATTTCATAAATTTTGGTAAAATGTTTACTCTAGGAAATATAATGAAATTTAAAAAAATATATATAGAATTAAGCGATATTTGTGGTTTAAAATGTGATTTTTGTCCTTCTCAAAAAGGAATTCGCGGGGTAATGAGTGAAGAAAAATTTCAAAACTTAGCTTATGAAATTTCTAATAAAGCCGAGCTTTTTACCTTTCATCTTTTGGGCGATCCTTTGCTTTTACCTAATTTGGAAAATTATCTAAAAATCGCAAAAGATGAAGCTATGAAACTTGAAATCACTACAAGTGGCTTTTATCTAAATTCTAAAAATCAAGCTTTATTGTTAGGGTATGAGAATATCCATCAAATCAATATTTCTTTAATGTCTTTTTTAAGTCAAAGCAAAATTTCTTTAGAACAGTATTTTAAGCCTATTTTAGAACTTTGCAAAAAGCATTTAGAGCAAAAAAGCCTTTCTTTTATCAATCTAAGACTTTGGAATTTAGATGCTAATTTTAAAGCACCTAAGTCAAATTTAAAAATTTATGAGTTTTTAGCCAAAGAATTTGAAGTTAAGATTGATACAAACTTAAGTAAAAATCGCTTGCAAAGACATATTTTGCTTCATCAAAATAAACTTTTTAAATGGCCAAATTTAAAAGATGAACCCCTTTATAAAAAAGGAAAATGTCATGCTTTAAAAGAGCAAATTGGGATTTTAAGTGATGGAAGTTTGGTGCCTTGCTGTTTGGATACTAAAGCAGATATTAACTTGGGAAATGTTTTTGAAAATAACTTTGATAAGCTTTTTAAATCACCGCGTATAAAGATGATGAAAAAAGCTTTTGAAGAAGATAAACGCATAGAAAAACTTTGTCAAACTTGCGAATTTTTTAAAGCAAGATTGGGTGATTAAAAATTGTTATTTTCTAGCTTTGTTTTAAATTCTTGAATTCTATCTATTATCTTAGGACTAAGACGTAATAATATATGTGTATCTTTGTTAAAATAAATACTTCCTGTTTTAACTGCTTTGGTATTTTTCAATAAAGCATTTGTATCTAAAAGGTTGTTTTTAGCATTAATTCCAAGAATGAGTATGTCTGGATTTTGTTTCAGTATATATTCTGCTGATATAACAGGTCTTGAAATTTGACTTTGCGGACTTAAATTTTTAATCCCTATAAGTCTTAAAATATCAGCTATTAAAGAATTATCATTAAAGGCCATTAAAGGGTTACTAGAATAAAGATAAATCGCACTTTTATTTAGGGGTTTATCGCTTAATTTTTTTAAATTTTGGGTAAATTCTTGTTTTAAAAACTCTGCTTCTTTTTCTTTTTTGGTGATTTGGCCTAAGGTTGTGATATTTTTTGTTATATCTTCTAAACGCTCGGCTTTTAAATTGATACTTTTGATACCAAAATTTTTAAGTCCTTCTTCTAAATTTAAAGAATAAGAGCTTAAAATCACCAAACTTGGTTTTAATGCTACTATTTTTTCAAGTGAAGGATTTGAAAAAGTGCCTACACTTGTAAGTTTTGAGGTTTGATCTTTAGGATAGATATTTGAGTGTTGTAAAGTGGCAATGCCTACGATTTGATCTTCAGCCTTAAGCATAAAAAGGGTTTCTATGCTTGCAGGATCAAGCACTACAAGGCGTTCTTTTGCATTTAGTGTGATTAAAAACAAACTCATAATAATTAAAATTTTTTTCATTTTTTCTCCTTTAAAGCTAAAATATAAGGTTTAGAATTTTTATAAATAATCTCGCAGTTTAAATCATAAATTTCTTTTAAAATTTCTTGAGTAAAAAGCTCTTTACTCGTTCCAAAATACTTTACTTCCCCTTCTTTTAAAAAAAGGATTTTATCGCAGAACATAGAAGCTAAATTTAAATCATGCAAGATGGCAACAACGGCTATATTTTTTTCTTTAACTAGTTTTTCGCAAAGAGTTAAAAGCTCTATAGCATAGTTTAAATCAAGGGCTGAAGTAGGTTCATCTAAAAAAAGAATTTTTGGCTTTTTAAGCAAAGCTCTTGCTAAAAGCATTCTTTGAAATTCACCCCCGCTTAAAGAAAGTATGCTTCTTTCTAGAAAATTTTCAAGTCTTAAATCCTTAGCAAATTCTTTAATTTCTAAAATATCTTCTTTAGAATAAGAACTAAAAGCATGTTTTAAATTCGCATATTTGCTCATTAAAAGCACATCGATGACTTTTAGAGGGGTGTTTAATTCTGATTTTTGAGGCACAAAGCCACAAATTTTGGCAAATTCTTTAAGAGAAAAATCTTTGATATTTGTATTAAAAAGACTTATCTCTCCTTTATTTGGACTTAAATTTTTAAGTATAAGTTTTAAAAGAGTGCTTTTACCTGAGCCATTTGGTCCTAAAATTCCTATAAAAGCCTGATTTTTAAGTTCTAAATGAATGTTTTTTAGTAAATCTTTTTGGTGATAAGCAAAGCTTAAATCTTGTATTTTTAGCATTATAAAAATCTCCTAGCACTTAAAGCCAAGTATAAAAAAATAGGAGCTCCAAAAAATGCAGTTAGGATTCCAATCGGAATTTGTACAGGGGCTAAAAGAGTTCTTGCTAAAGTATCACAAATAAGTAAAAATAATCCTCCAAATGCTGTACATAAAGGGATAACTAAGGCATTATCATAATTTTTAAGCAAAAGTCTTATAGTATGAGGAATGATGAGTCCAACAAAGCCTATAAGTCCGCTAAAAGCAACCGCAAAAGATACAGCCAAGGATGAGACAATGAGTAAATTTATCTTTAATTTTTGAGCATTTACCCCTAGATTTCTAGCTTCATCATCTCCGCTTAAAAGTATGTTTAATTCGTTTTTATGAGCGTAAAAATAAAACAAACAAAAAATTAAAGGCAAGATTAAAATTCCCACACGAAACCAAGAAGCATTGCCTATATTTCCCATAAGCCAAGCGACTATTTTAAAAGAATCCTCGCCTATAAGATAGGTGAAAAAAGAAGTAAAAGCTCCTAAAAAAGATGAAGCTGCTATGCCGATAATGAGTAAAGTCGCTATAGAAGCTTTAGAAGAAATTTTAAAAACTCCTAGGGCAAAAAAGGCAGAGCAAACAAAACCTAAAATTCCATAATAATAATCATTTAATTTTAACAAATACGCCAAAACCACTCCAAAGGTTGCCGCAGAAGCTATACCTATGATATAAGGATCGGCTATAGGATTTGAAAATACATTTTGAGTGATAGCCCCACTACTAGCTAAAAGCATACCGATTAAAATCGCCATTATAATGCGTGGCAAGCGTCCATCTATGATGATTTGTCTTAAAATTTCATCTTGGCTAAAGATATATGAAAAAAGTTCTTTTGGGTTTAAATTCTCATCTCCTAAGCAAAGTGCTGTAAAAGAAGCGATTATATAAGCTACTACAAGCCCTATAATCACTAAAATTTTAGAATGCGTATTTAAATTCAACATAGTAGTTTCTGCCATTCCCAACTAGGTATTGATCATTTATACTGTCTTGATAGGTGTAGTATCTTTTATCGAAAAGATTGCGAATTCCTGCTAAAATTTGTAATTTTTTATAATTATATTTCATACCAATATCTGTTAAAAAATAATCCCTTATCCAAGAATTTTTAGACATTTTTCCTGTATTTTCATCTATAGTTCCACCATCTTTTGCTCTAGAAAAATAGGTTAGATCAATAAAATTTGAGAAATTTTTATTCCAAGCGTATTCGAGCCCAGCTGTGGCTTTGATTTTTGAAACATAAGGAATTTTCATGCCGTCATTAACACCTTTAGAAATTTTAGCATCAAGATAAGTTAGACTTTCTCTAAAGATTAAATCATCATCTAAAAAATTTTGACTCAGACTTAATTCTACTCCTAAACGGCGAGTTTGATCTATATTATAATATTGCCAAAATCCTCCACCTGTGGCATGAGGGTTTCCAAGATAAGAAATTTCATCTTTGCTTAGGGTGTAAAATAAAGTTAGATTAAAGCCGTAAAAATCCCACCAAAAATCATCAATACCTAGTTCAAAGGTATCAAAGATCTCAGCTTTTAGGTTCGACGAATAATAGGGTGGTATTCCATTGCCAGTTTTGTTGCGATTGACAAACTGAGCAGGTGTAGGAGAAACAAAACCTCTTTCGTATTTAAGATAAAGATTGCCTGTGTCAGAGTATTTAAAGTTAGGGGTGATTTCAAAAGCAAAATTATTGGTGTTTTTATCGGTATCAAAAAGGGTTGTTGAGTCTATAATATTAGATGATGGGGGTCGGGGTATGTTCATACTCATTTCATTTCTATAAGATCTATCGGTATCATAAGAGCTAAATTCATATCTAGCTCCACCGGATAAAGTAAAAAATTCATTAAAATTATGAGAATCAAGAGCGAAAATAGAATGACTTTGTTTAGTCATATCCATTAAAGTTGTCATCCTATGATAGTTTATAATAGGTGCAGCACTATAATACACCAAACTCTTTCTTTTTGCATCATGGTTTGTAAATTCATAACCAAAAATAAAATAAGAATTATTTGCATAATTTAGCTTGTTTTTTAAACTTATCCCTGTAAGTGTGTCTTCAAAACCACTTCCATTTTGATAAGCTGTAGTTCCCATCATAGAAATTTCATCTTTTAGATAATTGATCTTTTGATTTTGCCAAAAAGCTTCTAGGTTAAATTCCCATATATCATCAAAATAGTAATGATAATCCAAAGAAATTTCAGGGCGATTGATTTGTGTGATATTGTCACTATTGCCTTTTTGGGTTGGATCGCTTTGAGCTTGTGCTTTTGTTAGATAGCCACTGCTGGTATTTTTGCTTTTAAAATAATTATAACCCAAAGTTAAATCGCTATTATCATTGATATCAATATAGGTTTTTGTGTTGATAAAATAACCTTTTTCATTATAACCTTCTTGATATCCATCAAGGTTAAAACTTTGTATATCAAAGCTAAAAGCTAAATTTTCATTTATTTGTTTGGCACCATTGATACCTAAATTTCCACCTAGTCCACCATGATCATAAGCACTGCTTTTTAAATTTATAGCAAAAGCATCTGATTTTTGTTTTTTTGTAATGATATTAATCACGCCACCTCTAGTACCACTTCCATAAAGCACAGATCCACCCCCAGGTATGATTTCTATGCGTTCTACATTATCTAAATTGATACTATCTAGTGGGGTTACACCATGGGAATTATCAAGAACATTAATAGCATGCCCATCAATCATAACTTTTACAGCTATATTGGATTTATTTCCTTGTCCACGCATATCTATATTGCGTCCAAGTCCAAAATTTACAAAACTAATGCCTGAAATTCTTTCTAAGGCTTGCTCTAAGGAAACATAACCTTTATTTTGTAGATCTTTGCCTTCTATGCTGATTACATTGCGTAAATTTGAATCCGCATCTTGTTCAAAACCTGTTGTACTAACAACAACTTTTTGTAGATTGATAGCTTCATTTGATTCTTGTGCATTTAAATTAGTTATTAGCAATAATGCAAATAAAGATAATTTAAAAGCTTTTTTATTTGGGTGCAAATTTTACTCCTTAAATAAAATAAATAATGATAATTTATATCATAATAATTTAGAACGAAATTTATCCTTTATTAACTTAATTTAGTATAAATTTTTGTTAAAATAGATAATTTATATATTTTAAGTTATTTTTAATTTGATAATTGATACCATTTTTTTTAATATTTTATTTTAAAATCAAGAAAGGATAAAAATGAATTTTGAAAGCATTATTTCTCATATGAATGATCATCATAAATCAAATTTAGTTGATCTTTGTAAAAAATTTGGTGGTATTGAGCAAGTGCAAGATGTTTTTCTAAAAAGTGTTGATTTTAATGGCTTAGATCTTGTTTACAATGATAAAGAAAATTTACGAGTGGAATTTCCTAAAAAAGCCGATGAAAACACGATTAAAGATACTATAATATCCCTTTGCATGAGTGCAAAGAGTGAGCAAAATTTTAGTGGCGTAGAAAAAGAATTAAATGAATTTATGCTAAGTTTTAATTCTGTAGCTTTGGCAACTTTAAATACAAATGGAGAAGTTGTTTGCTCGTATGCACCTTTTGTAAGCACACAATGGGGAAATTATATTTATATAAGTGAAGTAAGCGAACATTTTAACAACATCAAAGTAAATCCAAACAATATAGAAATAATGTTTTTAGAGGATGAGAGTAAAGCTGCTTCTGTTATACTTCGCAAAAGATTGCGCTATAGGGCAAATGCAAGCTTTTTAGAGAGAGGTGAAAGATTTGATCAAATTTATGATGAGTTTGAAAAACAAACCGGAGGAGAAGGAGGCATTAAAACTATACGCAAGATGCTTGATTTTCATCTAGTAAAGCTTGAATTTAAAAAAGGACGCTTTGTAAAAGGTTTTGGTCAAGCTTATGATATAGAAAATGGAAATGTTGCACATGTAGGTGCTAGTGGAAATCCACATAAATTCCCACATAAGCATTAATTTGTATAAAATCTTATAAATTTTGTTCTTGTAAAGCTTGGGCTTGATGATGAGTGATTAAAGGTTCTATGATTTCATCAAAAAGCCCATCTTGCATAATGGCATCTAAGCGATATAAAGTAAGATTTATTCTATGATCGCTGATACGATTTTGTGGAAAATTGTAAGTGCGAATGCGTTCGCTTCTATCTCCGCTTCCTACTTGTGATTTTCTTGCTTCACTTTCTTTTGCTAGTCTTTCACTCTCTTGCATTTCATAAAGCCTTGCTTTTAGGACTTTCATCGCACTTTCTTTATTTTTGTGTTGGCTTTTTCCATCTTGATTGACTACAACTATACCTGTGGGGATATGAGTGATACGAACAGCTGAATCAGTAGTATTTACACTTTGTCCACCATGTCCTGAAGATCGCATAACATCAACTTTAAGATCGTTTGGATTGATTTCGATTTCTATATCATCAACTTCTGGCATTACTGCCACGGTGATAGCAGAAGTATGCACGCGTCCTTGGGATTCTGTTTGAGGAACTCTTTGAACACGGTGCGTTCCACCTTCATATTTAAGTCTTGAATAAGCTCCTGTTCCTTTAACAAGCATGATGATTTCTTTAAATCCACCTACACTTCCTTCGCTAGAGCTTACAATCTCAAGTTTATAGCCGCGATTTTCAGCATATCTTGCATAAGCTTTTACAAGATCTCCTACAAATAAAGATGCCTCATCGCCACCTGTACCTGCACGAATTTCAAGAAAAATATTTCTTTCATCATTGGGATCTTTAGGAAGAAGTAAAATTTTAATCTCTTCTTCAAGTTTCGGTTTTAATTCTTCTAAAGTTTTTAGTTCTTCTTTTGCAAGTTCCCCAAGTTCTGGATCGTTTAGCAAAGCTTTATTTTCTTCTATATTGTCTAAAGTTTTTAAATACTCTTTAGCTTTTAAAACGATAGGTTCTAAATTTTTTTGTTCTTTAGAGAGTGTAGTCATTTTACTGATATCGTTGAGTATATCAGAACTGCTAAGAAGAGAATTTAACTCTTCAAAGCGTTTTAAAAAAGGATCTAGTTTGCTAGCTAACATTAAAAACTATATAGAAAATTATGCGATTTTATTTACTAAAAGGGCTAAGCGGCTTACACGGCGAGAAGCAGTTTGTTTTTTAATGAAACCGCGACTTACCATAGCATGAATGCTTTTATTAGCTACTTTTAAAGCTTCATTAGCAGCATTTTTATCTCCATTTGCTGCAGCTTCTCTTACGGCTTTAGTTATATTTTTAAGTCTTGTTCTATAGAATCTATTTCTTTCTGTTTTTTTAATAGTTTGTCTTGCTCTTTTTTCAGCAGATTTATGGTTTGCCATTTATATTTTCCTTTTTTGAAATTAAAGACTAAATTATATAAGAATAAAATTTAAAATTTAATTAATTTAAGCAAAATTTCAAAATAAATCTTTTAAATTTATATCCCAAAAAACTAAATTAAATTTAAGTAAAAATCCATAAATTACCGCACTTAAAAGTCCAGCAAACAATCCTGCTAGCATATCATCAAGCATTACACCTAGTCCGCCTTTGACTTTTTTATCTATCTTGCCAATAATAGAAGGTTTTGTAATGTCAAAGAGCCTAAATAAAACAAAAGCCAAAACAAAATTGACTATCGAGTTTTCAACACTTGCTGCAATAGCACAAGCAAGAAAAACCCCAGCAACTTCATCGATAACTATGTGTTTGTCATCGTGAATTCCTGTTTTTTTTTCATAATCATCTATAACACGAATACTTGCAACAAAAATTAAAATACTTAGTAAAAACAAAGTATTAATCCCAAGATATTTAAGTATAAAAAAAGCAGGTATTAAAGCAGCGATAGTACCAAAAGTCCCACTTGCCTTTTTTATAGAACCTGAATAAAAAAAAGTTAAAAATAATTTTTGCATTTTGTTACACCATATAAGACATTTGATGAATTTCTAAAAGTTTTTGATAAAATTCTTCATCATTTTTGTATTCTAAAATTCCATCAGTTGGAAAAAGCTCATTATAAATTTTTTGCATATTTTTTAATCTATTTGGAAAAAGAGAAGTTAAAATAACGCTAGATACTTCCTTGCGCATGAAAATTGCTGGAGGAATGATACCCGCTCTTAGTAAATCTTTTAAAGACTGAGAATTATAGTGCAAATGGTGATGACAACCATGAGGGCAAGATCTTGTGCTAACAATCATGCGACATTGATCGCAAAATACAAATTCAGGCAAAACAATCACTTCTATGCCATAATCCTTGGAAAAATCATCAAGTATGGTTTTTGGTTGATTATCATCATAAAACATTCCAAGTCCTGTATGATTTTGTCCTACTACTAGTTTGGTACAACCTAGACTTTTTGCGATAATGCTTTCTAAGCCAGGATTTAAATGGGCGTGAAAAATATTAATATTTTTTAATGGAAAAATGAAAATTCTATCCGGTGGAAGATAGTTTTGAATAAATTTTTTCAAATAAGCTTCTTTAAGTTCGAATTCAAACCCATTTGTATCAAAAGATTCTACAAGAAAAATTACAACTAAATCTGCTTTATCAATAGTCCAACGAAACATTCTTTCATGGGCACGATGCAAAGGATCAAAACTTGAAACTATAGCGGTAATTTTTTGTGCATTAAGATTGTTTTTGATTTGTTGAAAATTTTCTTTTATTTTTTTAATTTGAGAATTATAAATTTCTATTTTTCCACTTATGCAAGTTGTCCCCATATCTTCTAAAGAGCAAGTGTTAGGACTGAAAATATCAGAAAAATTTTTATTATTTTTAAATTGGCTTTTAAAATCTATATGTCCTACTACTTTTTCATCTAGTATTAGATCGATTCTATCGCCAGATTTTATATCATTTACTGCTTCTTCAGCATTTTTTGGTGCAAAGCTTAAGGGATAGGGAAAACTTTCTCCTTTAAATTTTCTTGATTTAATGATTTCATTGACTTCTTTTTCATTCATTAAATGAGTGCAAGTACCTAATAAACCTTCTTTAATAAGTGATAAGATGCCAAATTGATTTTGATCTATGGTAATGTTTTTATTTTTTCTTGCTGATTTCATATTTCTTCCTTTTTTCCCATAAAGATTTACGTGAAATGCCTAATTTTTTTGAAAGATCAGTATCAGGAAATATATTTTGGTAGTTTATAATAACATATTTTACATACTCATCTATGGTTAAAATTTCATTGCTATCGATATTTTTTTCATTATCATTTAAATTAATACAGTTTATTTTTAAATCATCTGTATTTGAATTGGTATGCAAAATAACATTTTTGTTTTGTATAAAATCTAGGAGTTTTTCCTTTTCTGTTGCTTTTAATGCTTGAAAATTACTTAAAAATAAAAGATTGTTTTCTGTGGGAAGTTTCATAACTTTTTCAACTGAATTTGTAGATGTTAAATCAATAAAAGAAAGAGTAATGTCACATTCATTTGCATAATTAAAAACAAAAGCATCAGCACTGCTTTGCTTGTTGGATTTTAATATCAATGGAAGTTTTAATTTTTTATAATTATACTCTGGAATTTTGATTGTTTCTAATCTTGATTTGATGTAGCTTTGATAAGCTTTATTAAGGATTGAAAGTTTTCTAAAATCTTGATAATGCTTTATTTTTCTAATCAGCTCTTCTATCATAAAGGGTTTTTGAATGTAATCACTAGCACCTAATTTCAAAGGATTTGAAACTGTATCTGTACTTATATAAGAAATAAGCAAAATAATAATACTATGTTTAAACTGACCTACGGCTTTTAGAAAATTATTAGTATTTGTAGAAAGCAGTACAATATCATAGTATTTTTCACCATTATATTCATCAAACGAGTTGATAATTTCACAGCTATATCCAGCATCACTTAGTTTAATGCTAATGCTTTGTGCTAGATAAATTTCATTTTCAATAATTAAAACTTTCATAATCTTGTCCAATCAAAATATTTTAAATTTACACTACTAAGCACCGCCATACCTTCTTTTCTTCCAATAAAACCCAATTTTTCCGTTGTTGTGGCTTTAACATTGATTCTAAATTCATCCAAGTCTAAAGTATGAGCTATATTGCTTTGCATAGCTTGTTTAAAGTCTTTAAGTTTAGGGCTTTGTGCCATGACGCAAATGTCTATATTAATGAGTTCAAAACCTATTTCTCTGACTTTATCATAAGCCTGTTTTAAAAGCTCCATGGAGTTGGCATTTTTAAATTTCATATCAGTATCAGGATAAAGCTCTCCTATATCTCCAAGTCCTGCAGCACCTAAAATCGCATCGGTTAAAGAGTGAGCTAAAACATCTCCATCGCTGTGTGCTTTAAGCCCCATAGTAGGATGAATTTGCACTCCTGCTAAAAGCAAAGGGCGATTCTCTCCAAATTCATGCACATCAAAACCATTGCCAGTAAAAATTTCAAAGCTAGGTGTAGGCAAATCAAGCTTTTTAAGATCTTCTTTAAAGGTTAGTTTTCTTGCATTTTCTTCACCTTCAACAAACCAAATTTTTCCACCCATTGCAGCTATAGCTGTGCTATCATCTGTAAATTCTAGGTTTTGATCCAAGGCTTTTTTAAGTAATTTGGTTTTAGAAATTTGCGGGGTTTGAATGAGTTTGATTTTTTCTCTTTGTAAGGCTTCATTGTTAAAAAGCGTTGTATCTGCAACTTTTAAAGCAGGGGTAATACAATCTGCTTTATCTAAATTTTCAATCAAACGCTCAAACAAATTTTTACTCACCAATACCCTTGCTACATCGCTTACCATAACAAATTCACTATCTATGAGCTCTAAGGCTTTTTTTAAGGATTCTGCTCTGGTATCACCACCTTCTATGAATTCATAGTTTTTAGTAAATTTTTTCATATAAGCGATATTACTAGAAGTAACAACTATTTTTTTAAAAGGATAAAAAGAGCTTAAATTTTTTGTTGCATAAAGCCAAAGAGGGTCATTTCCAAGTCGTAAAAATTGTTTTTTTACCTTTGCGTCAAAACGAGTAGAATTTCCAGCTGCTAACATAATGAGGCTCATTTCACTCATTTTTTCATTCCTCTTTTTAATATTGTTGGTTTTTATAATGTTACCATATTATACACTTATAAAAAGCTAAATTTTATCATTTTATTAGTAAAATTGATTTTTTTAAAAAACAAGGAAAAGACATGAAAGAACAAATTTTAGAGAAATTAAAAACTGTAAAATATCCTGGCTTTGAAAAGGATATAGTGAGTTTTAATTTTGTAAAAGATATTAAAATTCAAGATGATGGTGTATTTATTGATATAGAAATCGTTTCAGCAAATCCTGAAGTAGCTAATGAAATTCGTAAAAATGTTACTGAAGCTTTATCGAGTTTGGCTTTAAAAAATATCGAACTTAATATCATCACTCCAAAAATTCCTGAAGAAAAAAGTAATTCAAGAAGTGGAAAAAATATTGCTCCACAAGTAAAAAATTTCATCATGGTTTCAAGTGGAAAAGGTGGTGTGGGTAAATCTACAACTACAGTAAATTTAGCAATTTCCATGGCTAAAATGGGAAAAAGAGTGGGGATTTTAGATGCAGATATTTATGGGCCAAATATTCCAAGAATGCTAGGTGAAACCAAAACTCAGCCTGAAGTAGTAGGGCAGAGATTAAAGCCTATTTTAACTCATGGTGTTTATATGATGAGTATGGGGGTTTTGATCGAAGAGGGTCAAGGGCTTATGTGGCGTGGAGCTATGATTATGAAAGCAATTGAGCAACTTTTAGCTGATGTAATTTGGCCTGAGCTTGATGTATTGTTTTTGGATATGCCTCCAGGAACAGGCGATGCGCAAATTACTTCTGCACAAAGTATTCCTATTACTGCAGGAGTTTGTGTAAGCACACCTCAAACCGTATCTTTAGACGATAGTAAAAGAGCTTTAGATATGTTTAATAAACTTCACATTCCTATAGCGGGTGTGATTGAAAATATGAGTGGATTTTTATGTCCTGATAATGGTAAAGAGTATGATATTTTTGGCAAAGGAACAGCTGAGGATATGGCAAAAGCTTATAAAAGTGAAGTTTTAGCACAAATTCCTATAGAAATGATAGTAAGAGAAGGTGGAGATGAAGGCAAGCCTGTGAGTTTTTATCACCCTGAAAGTGTGAGTTCAAAGCGTTATTTAATGGCGGCTGAAAAAATTTGGAGCTTTATAGAAAAGATTAACAATGAAGGTGGTGCGGATAATTCTGCTATACAACCTGTGATGAATGGAAAAAGTGCGTGTTCGCATTAAAAATTAAGTGGATAAGGAAAAGAAAATGATTAATACTAAAGAAGATTTTTTACTTTTAATCAAACAAATCGAGCAAAAAAGTGGCTATAAAAAACCTAAAGCTTTTGGTATAGCAAGGCTTGATAGAGGACAGCTAAATAAAAATAAAATCTTGCAAGCAAGTTTTGCTTTAATTAATTACGAGCAAAATTTTGGCTCAGCAGCAATTATGCTTGAAGCTTTTATGCAAAGGGGTGTGGAGATTGATTTTAATGCGAGTGAGTTTGTACAAACTTTGAAATTAGAAGATATTGATTTTGCACTTTCTTGTTTTAAACCTTTTTTAGAAGAAGAGGGGCATCAAAATATTGATTTATTAAAGATTATCAAAGATAAATTTAAAGACGATGAGTTTGCTTTTGTTTGTCTTTTTGAAGATAAAGAACCTTTAAGTGTAGAAAGTGTTTATCTAAAACTTTATTTGCTTTCTACTAAAAAAGTGCCTTTAAGAAGTATCAATCTAAATGGAGCTTTTGGACTTTTAAGCAATGTAGCTTGGAGTGATGATAAGCCTATCGAGCTTGAGTATTTAAGAGCAAATGAAATGCGTTTAAAAATGAGCAATCAATATCCAAAAATTGATTTTGTTGATAAATTCCCAAGATTTTTAGCACATATTATCCCTGAGGATAATACAAGAATTTTAGAAAGTTCTAAAGTAAGAATGGGTGCGTCTTTAGCAGCGGGAACAACCATCATGCCAGGGGCAAGTTATGTGAATTTTAATGCAGGCACAACAGGAGCTTGTATGGTTGAAGGGCGTATTAGCTCGAGTGCTATAGTAGGAGAAGGTTCTGATGTAGGTGGAGGAGCTTCGATTTTAGGTGTTTTAAGTGGAACAAGTGGCAATGCTATAAGCGTAGGTAAGGCTTGTCTTTTAGGGGCTAATTCAGTGACAGGAATTCCTTTAGGGGATAATTGTATAGTTGATGCAGGTATTGCGGTGCTAGAAGGAACGAAATTTTTACTCAAAGATGCTGAGGAACTTGCTAAACTTAATCCTTATTTTAATTTTGATAAAGAAATTTACAAAGGCTTAGAGCTTAAAGGTTTAAATGGGCTACATTTCCGTCAAGATTCTATAAGTGGTGCTATGATAGTAGCTTTAAATAAAAAAGCAGTCAAACTTAATGAAGCCTTGCATTGATACAAATTTATTTACATAAAGCTTTAAGCTTTATGTCTTTCTTTCAACTTTGAAATCACATCTGAGAAACTAAGATTTGCATCTGCAAGTAAAACACTTAAATGATACATTAAATCCGCTGCTTCACAAATAAGCTCTTCTTTATCTTTTACTGTCGCTGCTAAAGCTGTTTCTACGCCTTCTTCACCAACTTTTTGTGCGATGCGTTTTGTACCACTTTTGAAAAGTTTTGCTGTATAAGAAGTATTTTCATCGGCATTTTTTCGTGCATTAATAAGCTTTTGAAGTCTGGCTAGAAAAACAAAATCTGCATTTTTAGAAATTTTTTCAAAACAAGAAATATTGCCCGTATGACAAGTAGGCCCTACAGGATTTGCTAAAATTAAAAGCGTGTCATTATCACAATCTAAGCTTAAATCTATGATATTTAAGAAATTTCCACTTTCTTCACCCTTCATCCAAAGACGCTGTTTTTTGCGTGAAAAAAAGACTACTTTACCACTTTCTAAGCTTTTTTCTAAGGCTTCATTATTCATAAAGCCTAGCATTAAAACTTCACAAGTTTTTGCATCTTGGATGATGACAGGTAAAAGATGATCCACTTTTTGCCAAGCAATTTTTTCATTAAGTTCTTTGAAATTTTGCATATTATATCCTTATACTTAAACCTTGATTTTTAAGATAAATTTTTAATTCTTTAATGTCTATAAGTTTTTGATGAAAAACAGAAGCAGCTAAAGCCCCATCTATACCTAGTTTAAAAGCTTCTAAAAAATGCTCCATTTTTCCCGCTCCCCCGCTTGCGATCAAAGGTACTTTACAAATTTTATATACAGCTTCTAATTGTTCTAAATCATAGCCATTTTTAACACCATCTTGATTCATCATATTTAAAACAATTTCGCCTGCACCTAGATCTTGCACTTCTTTAACCCATTCTAAAGTGCTTTTTCCACTATGCTTGCTTATTTTTTCATCGCCTGTGTATTGAAATACTTTTAAATTTCCATTTTTATCTTTGAAGCTATCAATCCCTACTACTACGCATTGCACGCCAAAGCTTTTAGCAAGGCGTGTGATTAGGCTTGGATCATTTAAAGCAGGAGAATTGATAGAAATTTTATCTGCCCCATTAGCTAAAAGTTCAGCTGCATCTTCTTCGCTTTTAATACCCCCTGCAACACAAAAAGGAATGTTGATATTTTTTGCTACTTCACTTACCCATTCTCTTGATATGCGTTCTTTTCTAGCACTTGCAGCAATATCATAAAAAACAAGCTCATCAATACCATTTTGAGAATAATACCTAGCAAGCTCTATGATATCTCCCATATCTTTATGGTTTTTAAATTGTGTTCCTTTTACTACTCTGCCATCTTTGACATCTAAACATGCAATTATGCGTTTTGTAAGCATCTTATCCCTTCTTCTACGCTAAAAACTCCGTCTAATAAAGCTTTTCCTACGATAACCCCACTACAAATTCCTTTTAAGTTTTCAAGGTCTTTTAAGCTTGCTACTCCACCACTTGCCTGAATGCAAATATTAGGAAAAATTTCATGGATAAGTTTGTAAAGTCTTACATTTACTCCTTGCATGGTGCCATCTTTTGAAATATCTGTGCAAAGTATGTGTTTTAAGCCTTTATTGCTATAAAAATCTAAAACTTCCATAAGCTTCTTATCGCTTGCTTCTTGCCAAGCATTTACAGCCACAACATAATCCTCTTTCAAAATCGTATCTAAGGCTAAAACTATAACTTCATTACCAAATTCTTTTAAAATTTCAAGACATAAAGTCGCATCTTTAATCGCCATAGATCCTATCACTACTCTTTTTACTCCACAATCAAGCAAAGCTTTAACTTCTTCTTTAGAGCGTATGCCTCCACCTACTTGTAGATTGACACTGACTTCTTTAGCTAATTTTTCTATCAAAACAAGCTGTCTTTTGCTAGGATCTTTTGCGCCTGTAAGATCTACAAGATGAAGTTCTTTCGCTCCTGCTTTTTCGTATTCTTTAAATTTCTTTAAGGGATTGTATTTATATACTTTTTTTTGTTCGTAATCCCCTTTTACAAGACGCACCACTTCGCCATCTATAAGATCGAGTGCGGGTATGATTTGAGTCATCCTATATCCTTAATAAAATTTGAAATTAAAATTTCCCCCGTTTCGCTACTTCTTTCAGGGTGAAATTGCACCCCATAAAAATTATCTTTCATTACGCTTGCGCTAAATTTTTGCGAATACTCGCAATCTGCTATAGTGTATTCCCCAAGTCCTACACAATAACTATGCACAAAATAAAAATAAGCCCCTTCTAAACCTTTAAACAAAGCATGAGAGCTACGAACTTGATTCCATCCCATATGTGGAAAAGTCAAGCCTTCTTTAGCTTTAAATTTTTGAGTTGTAAAATCTATAAGTTTTAAGGTTTCTTGATTTAATTCTTCAGAAAAATTTCCTAAAATTTGCATACCTAAACAAATACCAAGCAAAGGTTTTTTGGTATTTTTAAGAAAATCAATAAGATTAAATTGTTCTAAATTTTTCATCGCTTCTTTTGCGGTACCCACTCCAGGTAAAAAAAGCTTATCCGCACTTTCAAGCTCTTTTAAATCCCTACTGATAGTTGCATTAAAACCTAATCTATCCAGACAAAATTTCAAAGATGCTAAATTCGCACAGGCTGTATCAATGATGATGATTTTCATATCACTCCTTTAGAGCTGGCTAAATTTTCACTTTCTATTTTTACTGCCATTTTCAAAGCTTTTGCAAAGGCTTTAAAAAGCCCTTCGGCTTTATGGTGATCGTTTTTACCTTTAACTTTTAAATGCAAACTCACACCCATAGCATAGCTTAAAGAATAAAAAAAGTGTTCGATCATTTCTGTGCTTAAAGCTCCTAAATGAGATTTTTTAAATTTGGCTTTATAGACTAAATGAGGACGATTGCAAAAATCCATCGCACAACTTGCCAAACACTCATCCATAGGTAAAGCAAAACCATATCTTGCAATGCCGATTTTATCCCCTAAGGCTTTTTTGATACAAGCTCCAAGTGCTAAGGCTACATCTTCAATACTATGATGCTCATCGATTTCCAAATCCCCTTTACAAGAAATTTCAAGCCCTATGCCTCCATGTACAGCGATTTGCTCTAACATGTGATCAAAAAAATCAATACCTGTTTTAATGCTAACCTTGCCCCCATTTAAGCACACTTTTACTTTTATATTTGTTTCTTTAGTAGTTCTTTGATAACTCGCACTTCTAAAAGAACTTAAAATTTCATTTTCTATTTCTTTCCAAGAAAGTTCGCCGTATCTTAAACCACGCACACTTAAATTTGAAGCTAAGATCATATCACTCTCACGATCTCCTATAACAAAACTTTGCTCCTTGTTATAAAGTTCGTGTTTGATATATTCTTCTAACATAGCGGTTTTAGGTTTTCTACAAGCACAATTTTCATTTTCAAAATGCGGACAAATAAAAATATCTTGAAATTCTATACCACAACTTTTTAAAATATCAAGCATTTTTTCATGAGCAATTTCAAAATTTTCCTTTGGAAAACTTGGCGTTCCAAGACCATCTTGATTGCTTACCATGACAAATTTAAATCCAAAATTTTTTAGTTTTAAAAGAGTAGGAATAGCATCTTTTTCAAAACGCAATTTTTCAAGAGTATCGATTTGAAAATTGCTTTTTGGCTCCTCTATTAAAGTGCCATCTCTATCTATAAAAAGGATTTTTTGACTCATTTTAAGCTCTCTAAACGAAAAGTTACTGCATTTTTGTGTGCGTCTAAATGCTCATTTTGCGCTAAAATTTCAACACTTTTACCCAAAGCTAAAAAGCCTTCTTTACTTAATTCTTGAACGGTCATTCTTTTACTAAAATCTGCCAAACCTAAACTAGAATGCGTTTTAGTAAGTCCATAAGTAGGTAAAACATGATTAGTCCCACTTGCATAATCACCCATAGACTCCGGGGAATAAGCTCCTAAAAATACCGATCCTGCGTGTTTTACACCTTTTAAAAGTTCTCGTGGATTTCGAGTTTGTATGATCAAATGTTCAGGGGCATAAAGATTTGAAATTTCTAAGGCTTGATTTAAATCTTTAGCTATGATAATGCGTGAATTCGCAATACTTTTGCTTGCAAGTTCTTTGCGAGGCAAAAGTTCTAATTGACTTTGGACTTCATCGCTTGCTTTTTTAGCAAAATCTTGACTTAAACACACCAAAATCACTTGAGAATCTGCACCATGTTCAGCTTGTGAAAGCAAATCACTAGCTACAAATTTTTCATTAGCCAAATCATCAGCTATTACTAAAACTTCACTAGGTCCTGCTTGCATATCAATAGTCGCTCCGTTTATATCGCTACTTACTTGACGTTTTGCTTCGGTTACAAAGGCATTTCCTGGGCCAAAAATTTTATCCACCTTTAAAACACTTTGTGTACCATAAGCCAAAGCTGCTATAGCTCCTGCACCACCCATTTGATAAATTTCATCCACGCCGCAAAGTTTAGCACAAAAAAGCACGGCATCATTGATTTTTGCAGGACTTGCTAAAACGATTTTTTCACAACCTGCAATTTTTGCAGGAATAGCTAGCATTAAAACCGTTGAAAACAAAGGCGCCAAACCCCCTGGTATGTAAAGCCCTACTTTTTCTATAGGACGTGTTAAAACTTCACATTTAACGCCTTTTGTAGTTTCAAGAGCGATTTCATGTGGGATTTGAGCTTCGTGGAATTTTTTGATATTTTCATAAGCTACTAAAATAGCTTCTTGCAAATCTTTATCCAAACGATTACTTGCTTGAGTAATTTCTTCTTGAGTGATTTTAATCTTTGAAATTTCAGCTTTATCAAATTTTAAAGCTTGTTCTATCAAAGCTTCATCACCTTTTTCTTGCACTTCTTTAATGATAGAACTTACTATTTTTGAAATTTCATCTTTCGCACTTATAGCAGGGCGTTTTAATGCTTCTTCTTTTTGTTTTTCATCCAAATTATCATATACTAAAATTTGCATTTTTTACTCACTTTAACATTTTTTCTATAGGCAGAACTAAAATCGAACTCGCACCTTCTTCTTTTAAAGCCTCCATGGTTTCCCAAAAAAGATTTTCTTTACTTACCATATGTAAAGCTACATTTTTTTCATCGTGTGCTAAAGGTAAGATAGTCGGTCTTTCAACTCCTGGAAGTAGGACTTGAATTTTATCAAGCTTTTCTTTTGGAGCATGAAGCATAATGTATTTAGATTCTCTTGCTTGCATTACTCCTGCTACACGCAACATAATTTTATCCACTAAGGCTTGTTTTTCTTTACTTAAAGCATTTTCTTTTTGAATCAAACAAGCACGAGATTCATAAATGACTTTAACTTCTTTAAGATTATTTGCTTGTAAAGTTGCTCCACTTGAAACAAGATCGCAAATTGCATCGGCTAAATTTGCCCTAGGGGCTACTTCAACAGAACCTGTAAGCATACAATTTTTATAATTAATCCCATTTTCTTTCATAAAACGCTTTAAAAGTTGTGGATAAGAAGTAGCTATCCTTAAGCCTTCAAAATCTTTCAAATTTTGAAATTTATTTTCTTGAGGCAAGGCAAGAGAAAGACGGCAATATCCAAAATCTAGCTTTTTTAAAAGCTTATAGCTTGGATTTTCTCCTAAAGACTGGCGTTCAAGTTCATTTTCTTCTAAAACATTTTCCCCTATAATGCCTAAATCTACAACTCCATCAAAAATAAGCCCAGGGATATCATCATCTCTAACGCGTAAAATATCTATGGGTAAATTTGTAGAAAAAGCGATCAAACTTTGTTCATGGATATGCATTTTAACACCACATTCTGAAAGAAGCTCTATGGATTCTTTTGAAAGTCTACCTGATTTTTGTATCGCAATGCGTAAACGAGTGTTTTCTTGCATAACATATCCTTGAAATTAAAAATTAAAAACTTATATTAGCATAAGTAGTTGAATTTTTAGCAAGGGTTTTAGAAAATAAATGAATTTAATTTTATTTAAAATAATTATTTAAAACTTTTTATTTTTAGGATATTTAATTGAAGTATTAATCCTAGCAAAAGCTAGGATTTGATTAAGCTACAAATTCGATGAAAGCCATTTCAGCAGCATCACCACGGCGAATTCTTGTTTTGATGATTCTTGTATATCCACCATTGCGATCTTTGAATTTTGGAGCAATTTCAGTTACTAATTTATTAGTAGCGTTTTTATCTTGTAATGAAGCAAAAACTGCTCTATGAGCGTTAAAATCTCCAAGTCTTGCTCTAGTAATCAATCTTTCTACATAACCTCTTAATTCTTTAGCTTTTGGTAGAGTAGTTTCGATTTTTCCGCTATTTACTAAAGCTATAGTTAAATTTTTTAATAAGGCAGCACGATGAGATGAAGTTCTGCCAAGTTTTCTATATCCATGTTTATGTCTCATTCTTTATCCTTCGTTTTGTGCTTTTAATTCTGCGATTTTATTTTTAAGTATTTCTTTATTATCGCTAAGCTTAGAAGTTCCCACAGGAAAACCTATGCTTTCCATGATGTTTTTAATTTCATCAAGAGATTTTTTACCTAAATTTTTAAGCCCTGCAAGTTCACTTACACTCATCAAAGCAAGCTCGCCTATGTAAACTACTCCTGCTTTTTCAAGACAATTATAACTTCTAGCACTTAAATTTAAATCTGTAATGTTTTGCAATAATTTAGTATTTTCTAGTTCATTGCTTGTTGCTTGATTTTTAATTACGCTTCTAACATTGGTAATTTTATCAAATACTGATAATTGTTTATACATAGCTTCTAGAGCATTTTGAAAAGCCTCATTTGGAGTGATTTGTCCATCAGTTGTTACGGTTAAAACCACTTTTTCATAATCAGGATTATCTTCAAATAAAACTTTTTCAATATCATAGGTTGCTTCTCTTACAGGTGTAAAGAAAGCATCTAAAGCTATAAATTTAGGATCATTTATAAGCTCTTTAATTTCTTCGCTTGGTACATAGCCAATACCTTTTTCAACAATCAATGTGAATTTGAGTTCAGCATCTTCGTTGATTGTTGCTAGATAGGCGTCTTTATTTACTACTTCTACTTGATCATTATTTAGATCTTTGCCGTAAATTTCTTTTGAGCCTTTAAAGCTAAATTCTACTATTTCTTTATTTGATTCGCCTTTAATTTTAAAGCGTAGTTTTTTTAGATTAATGATAAAAAGTGCTACATCTTCAAGCATACCACGCATGCTATCAAATTCATGAGCTACGCCATCAATATGAATTGCAGTTGGAGCATATCCTATGGTGCTAGTGTAAAGCAAACGGCGTAAAGGATGGGCTAGGGTGATTCCATAGCCGATCTCAAAAGGCCAAGCACTGATTTTAGCCACAGTATCACTAATGTTTTCTATTGTAAATTCTGTTGGCGTATAAGCAGATGTTGTAATGTTTCTCATATTTAGCCCCTATTACTTAGAGTAAAGCTCAACGATAAATCTTTCCTCAACCGGAATGACAACTTCTTCTCTCTCAGGTTTTCTTGTGAAAATTCCAAATCTCTTATCTTTTTCAACATCAACCCAAGCAACGATTCCAGTTTGTGCTGTAAGTTCGATAGCTCTTGTAATTTGAGGATTGTTTTTGCTTTTTTCGATGATTTCGATTTTAGCACCTGCTTCTACTCTAAAGCTAGGAATATCCACTCTTTTACCATTTACTAAAACATGTCCATGTGTTACAAGTTGTCTTGCAAAACGACGTGTTGTAGCAAAACCCATTCTATATACCACATTGTCTAATCTTTGTTCTAAAAGTTGGATAAGTAATACCCCTGTATTTCCTTCTCTTCTTGCTGCTTCAGCAAATAAACGACGGAATTGCTTTTCGCTTACTCCATACATAAATTTAGCTTTTTGTTTTTCTCTTAATTGAAGTCCATACTCACTAATTTTACCTTTTCTTGCTCCGTGTTGTCCTGGCGCATAAGGGCGTTTGTCTAGTGCACTTTTGCCAGCTAGTCTTCTTTCTCCTTTTAATGCTAAGCTAACACCAAAGCGTCTTTCTAATTTTTCTACTGGTCCTCTATATCTTGCCATAATATTCTCCTAAATTTTTCTTATATCTTAGACACGACGACGCTTAGGCGGTCTGCAACCATTGTGAGCTAATGGAGTGATATCTTTTAAGAAAGTTACTTTGATTCCTTCCATAGCACCTACACTCTTAACAGCAGTTTCTCTACCGCTTCCTGGTCCTTGTACTTTAATGCCTACTTCTTTAATTCCGTGTTCTTTTGCTTTATTTAAAGCGTCTTCTACTGCTTGTTGTGCTGCATAAGGAGTTGATTTTTTAGAACCTTTAAATCCTAAACCACCTGCACTACTCCAAGCGATAGCATTTCCCATTTCATCAGTTACTGTAACCATAGTATTGTTAAAAGTCGCACTGATATAAACAATACCTTTTGCTATATTTTTTTTAACTACTTTTTTCTTTACGATTTTTCTTTTTGTCATGATTTATCCTTATGATTTTGCACCAACAGTTTTTCTCTTACCTTTTCTAGTTCTTGCGTTTGTTTTTGTTTTTTGTCCGCGAACTGGTAAGCCTTTTCTGTGTCTTAAGCCTCTAAAGCTTCCTAAATCCATAAGTGCTTTAATATCCATAGCAACTTGTTTTCTCAAGTCCCCTTCAACCATATAGTTTTCTTGAATTTCTTTACGGATAGCTGCTGCTTCATCTTCACTTAACTCATGAACTCTTTTATCATAAGAAATTCCTACTTTATCTAGAATTTTTCTTGAAGTGAAAAGCCCTATACCATAAATATAGGTTAGTCCATACTCAATTCTTTTTTTCTTTGGTAAATCCACACCTGCAATACGAGCCATGTTTATCCTTGTCTTTGTTTATGTTTTGGATTTTCGCAAATAATGCGAACCACGCCTTTACGGCGAACTACTTTGCACTTGTCGCACATCTTTTTAACCGATGGTCTCACTTTCATGAGCGTCTCCTTGAATGAATTCCACTTGATTTACGACTACATCAGGTTTTATGAATAACCAACTATTTTCAAAATAAGTGGTGGATTTTAAAAATACTTCTTCATATAGTTCGATGTAATTTGTCGCAAAAACTCTAATTTTATCTAAAATTAGCTTTTAAATAACTTAGATTATTTATATCTAAAAGTTATACGCCCTTTATCAAGGCTATAAGGTGTAAGTTCTACTTTTACTTTATCACCTGGCATTATTCTTATATAATGCATACGCATTTTTCCTGCAATATGACATAAAATTACATGTTTGTTGTCAAGTTCAACCTTGAAATTTGCATTAGGCAATGCTTCAAGTACGGTGCCATCAATTTCAATTACATCATCTTTTGCCAAAATTTTCTCCTTTCATGAAATAAAAAGGCTATAATTTTAGCAAAAATTATTAAAATTTTTACTTAATTTTTAGTAATTTTTAAGTAATTAATCTAAAAATTTAGGTTCGATAAAAGGCACATGAGTCCCTATAACTTTGAGTTTTCTTTCTTTAAATTCTTTAAGTAGTTTTTCCCTTGTTTGTATAGCCTCATTTTGATCTATATCAAATTTTATAGCGATTTTAGGTTTTGGAATTTGTATATCATAAAGATGAAGTAAATCTCCCCAAAAGACTATTTTATCATCAATTATTATAGCGTTTTGTCCTGGGGTATGTCCATAAGCAGGTATGGCTTTAATGCCTGAATTTTGAAAGATTAAATCTTTAGAGTGGTTAATAAATTCTATATTTTTAAGTTTAAGTAAGGTGTTTTTAATTTCTTGTCTATCGCTTTTGATCCAAAAATCATATTCTTTTTTATCGATTAAAATTTGAGCTTTTGGAAAAAGATTTTCTTCGCTCATTAAAGCTCCTATATGATCAGGATGTGCATGTGTTAAGATAATATGAGTGATATCTTTAAAATCGGTTTTTTGGATATGTAATTTTTCTTTTAATGTATCAATAGTATCTAAAAACCCTGTGTCTATTAAAGCATTAAAATTTGGATTTTTTATCAGAGCAATATTATGCTCATTTCTTTTGATTTTTGTGCGAGTTTTTTCTATAAAATTCTTATCTTCATCGCTTTGTGGCACTAAAAAAGAAAATAATAAATTTAAAAATTCATCATCAGATTGTTTAAGTGGGATTATATGGGTTTGATTTGAACTTTTGCTTGTGGTTTTTTCTTCTAAAAAATAAAGATTGGTTTTTAAAAGAGTGGTTATAAAATTAAACATATTTATCCTTAAATTTTTTAGATAATATTTTGGAAATGATTATAGTATAATAAAAACAATGTTTTTAAAATTTAAGGTAATTAATCAATGAGAAAATCAAAATTTGGAACAAAGGAAATTAAGATCTTAGGACTTTCTTCACTAGGAGGAACTTTAGAATTTTATGATTTTATTATTTTTGTCTTTTTTGCTGAATATATAGCCAATGTATTTTTTCCTAAAGGTATGAGTGAATTTTGGGCTTTATTAAATACTTATGGAGCATTTGCAGCTGGATATTTAGCACGTCCTTAGGTGGTATAGTTATGGCACATTTTGGAGATAAATTTGGGCGTAAAAACATGTTTATGCTAAGTATTTTACTAATGGTTCTTCCTACCTTTGTCTTAGCTTTTATTCCAGGTTATGAAACTCTTGGGTTTTTAGCTCCTGTTTTATTGATACTTATAAGAATTTTTCAAGGCATAGCTATAGGTGGAGAATTGCCTGGAGCTTGGGTTTTTGTAAGAGAACATTGTCAAGAAAAACAAAAAGCTTTCTTTTTAAGCTGTTTAAATTCAGCTATGGCTTTAGGAATTTTGTTAGGAAGTATAGTATTTTTAATCATTAATGCTTTTTTTAGTATAGAAGAAATTGCTGCTTATGCATGGCGTATTGCTTTTTTTGTAGGTGGAATTTTTGGGATTATTTCTATTTATTTGCGTAGATTTTTGCAAGAAACTCCTGTTTTTAAACAAATGAAAAAAGAATCATCGCTTAGTTCTTTTCCACTTAAAGATTTATTTAAAGAAAAGGATATTGTAAAAAATTTATTTTCATCAATGATGATGACTTGGGTTTTAACAGGTTGTGTTATTGTGCTTGTTTTATTGATGCCTAAATTTATGCCTAGTATTTTAAATTTAAGTGGGGTTGAAGGAAGTTATTTGCAGATATTAGGAATTTTGGGAATAGCTTTAGGCGGGGCTTTTATGGGTTATCTTGTAGATAAATTTGGTTTATTTAAAATTTGCATTTTCTTTTCTTTAACTTTTGTATTTTTTTCTTTTTTATATTTTTATGCTTTATATGAACTTAAAAATTTGGTTTTGGTGTGTATTTTGTATTCGATTGTTTGTTTTTTAGGTGGGATTAATGTGTTTGCGCCTATTTTAATGAGTGAAGTTTTTAGAGCTAAAATAAGATTTTCAGGAATTTCTTTTTCTTATAATATTGCTTATGCAATTTCAGGCGGTATTACTCCGCAACTCGTTTTTTGGCTTAATACACTCGCGAGTAAAAATGAAAATCCATTTTTATATGGTATGAGTATATATATGATTTTTTAGCGTTATTGGCTATTTGTGCTGTTTTTATAGTAAAAGATAAAATAAAATTTTGATAATCACTCTTAAAATGTTATAATTAAAATTATATTTTGGAGTTTATAGATGCCTTTTATTATCGAATTACTTAAGCAAAATAAATTAAAGTTGATTTCTTTTTTGCTTTTTTCTTTTATTACAAGTGCTGTTGGAGTTTTAACTCTTGTTTTTATCAATGATTATTTGCTTAAAAATGCACAAAACATTCCTATTTTTTATTTTATTGTTTTGCTTTTGATATTTTTTATAAGTTCTACCATAGTTGAACTTGGACTTAGTATTTTTGGACAAAATTTTATTTTTAAAATGCAAAGGCGTGTAGTAAAGCAGATCTTAGACACTCCTTTGTTAAGAGTGGCTAAAGTAGGTAAGGCTAGAATTTTAGCTTCTTTGGGAAGTGATGTGAGAAATATATCTTTTGGGCTTTTAAGATTGCCTGATTTTTTACAATCAAGTATATTGATTTTATGCACTAGTGTTTATTTATGTTATCTTTCACCACAAATTTTTGCTTTGTGTGTGGTATGGATTATGGTTATTTTTATTACTAATAATTTTTTGATGATGAAAGTATATCAGTATTTTCGAAAGGCAAGGGAAAATGACGATGCTTTGCAAAATAATTACCAAAATATACTAGATGGACATAAAGAACTTTTGATCAATCGTGATAGAGCCAAGCTTTATTATGAAGATGAATTTGAAAATAATGCAAGATTGAAAAAGAAAAATAGTACTTTAGGCAATCTTTTTAACAATCTCTCAAACAACTGGACAAATGTAACTCTTTTGGCTTTAGTGGGCGTAGAGTTTTACTTAGCTTTAAAATTTGAATGGGCAAGTGTTGCAGATGCTACAACTATAGCTCTTTCTATTTTGTTTTTACGAACCCCTTTAGTATCTATGATAGGATCTTTTCCTACTTTGCTTTTGGCAAAAATCGCTTTGGATAAGATCGCAAAATTGGAATTAGATGATTATATAGAAGGTTTTAAAAAAACACATTATATTAGCGAATGGAAAAAAATTTCTTTTAGAAATACTCAATTTGCTTATGAAGAAAATTTTCACTTAAATCCTGTAAATATAGAACTTAAAAAAGGTGAATTGGTATTTTTAATAGGTAAAAATGGAAGTGGTAAATCCACTTTTTGTATGCTTTTGACAGGACTTTTTAAGCCAAGCAAAGGCGGAATTTATGTTGATGATACGCTTATAGATGATAAAAAGTTAGATGAGTATAGATCTCTTATTTCTGCTGTTTTTAGCGATTTTCATCTTTTTACTAAAACCTTAAATAAAGAAAATTTTGCAAGCGAAGAAAAAATTGCTTTTTGGTTGGAGTTTTTAGAACTTAAAGATAAAACAAGTGTCAAAGATAATGAACTGACCTTAACCAAACTTTCTACAGGGCAAAAAAAGCGTTTAGCTATGCTTATAGCCTTGCTTGAAGAAAGGGATATTTTAGTGCTTGATGAATGGGCGGCTGATCAAGATCCTGTTTTTAGAAGATTTTTTTATAAAAAACTTTTACCTTTGCTAAAAGAGCAAGGTAAAACAATCTTTGCTATCACACATGATGATGCATATTTTGATAGTGCTGATAGAATTTTCTTGGCTCAAAATGGTGAAATCAGCGAATTAAAGGGTGAGAATATAAAGGAATTAGCTAAAAATTTAGTAGAAAAATTTGATTAAAGCCCAAAATGGGCTTGTATTATTTATCATAGAGCTTTTTTTCTATATCGATATAAAATTCAGCAATTTTTCCATAAGCAACTTCCCAAGCTTTAAGAGTAGCTTCGTCAGGATTTAAAAGATTTTTAATAGCCTTTAAAAGGCAAGCTCCAACTATAGGATAATGCTCTTCTTTAACCCCTAAATTAACATGAGTTATGGCAACTTTATCAACAAAGCTTCTCATATTTTCTAAATTTTCTATATTTTTGGCTGCCATTAAAATCGCCATCGCTAAAGCTTTTGGTTGTTCTCCTGAAATTTGTTTTTCCATATTAAACATAGGTTTTACCTCAGGATAATCATTAAACATTATTTTATAAAACTCATTGGTTAAATCCTCTCCATTTTTTTGCAAAATAGGCACACAATCTTTGATGATTTGAATTTGTTCTTTTGTCATAATTTCTCCTTTTTATTGTAAAAGAGATATTTTATATCTTAAAAAGGAGAAAAAAATTGACTTGTGTTAAAATTTTGTATTTAGTTGATTGAAAAAGTCTTGCATTAATATTGCTAATGCTTTATAAAAATGTGTTTTAGCTTTATTGATAACATCAAAACTCCACATGTTAAACCAAGTAAAAAATTCTTCTTTTAAGAATTTTTGCAAAGTTATATCATCTTGTTTTTTGATTAAAAAACTAATAAATAATAATTCATTTATCAAGCTATCTGCAGGTTCTTCATTAAAAAAAGAAAAAAAGTTATTTTGCACAAAAATTTGCTTAATTTTATCAGAATTATCTGAATAAATTTCTTTATTTTCATCAAGATAAAAAGAAGCAAAAGGCGGTGCTTTTACATAATCAACATCACTTAAAAACAAAGAAGTAAAATCACTTGCTATTAATTTATCATCTTCGTTTGAAGATGATAAAAGCTTTAAAGCGGTGCATTGTAATTTGCTATTATTTTTTAAAAACCAATTTTGCCAGAATTCTTCTTTTTTAAGTTTTTCTAGCAAAAAATGATTAGGTGGATTTTGCAAAAAATTGATAAATATATCTATTGCCAATTTTTGCATTAAGAATGTCCCAACTTATAAGTCCATAAAATAGCATTCTAGTGGTAAACACCCCTAAAAATGCACAAAGTAGGGCAAAATAAGCAAAAAATTTACTTTTAAATTTTTCATGTAAATAATTATGCAAATACCAAGTAAAAATCCCAAGTCCTAAGAATGCAAAAGAAAGCGATATAAACCAATCATAGGCTCCACCTAAAAGTTCAAAAGGGTTTACAAGCCCCATAATCCAAGTTTGTCCTACATGTAGGGTTTGCAAAACTATAGCAGTGCTTAAAGCCCTATGCCCATAAGTCCTGTAAAAAACGACATTTTTTTCATGTTCGCTATTTTCAAAAAAACAATAATAAACAATAGCACCTAAAAATATAGTACTAGCGAAAAAATAAAGCAAAGTGATCTTAAAATCCCAAGTAGGCACACTTTCTTGCATGGAGCCATAAGCTCCACTCATAAAGAAAAGTCCTAAAATTCCACATATTAGCGTAAGATAAAACACCCAATTTGAAGTTTTTAGATAAAGCAAAAAGCCCAAAGCACACACAAGAGATACAAATAAAATTTCATTATTCATCCAGCCTATATGTCACTCATTATTTGCATAAAAAACACCCATTCTATTTAATACATTAAAAATGTGTGCAATATCATTTAAATGAAAAAATGAAGGGATAAAAGCAACCACCATTGCAAATTCCTTTGGATTTTTACCTTCTTTTAATCTCTCATAACACCCATCGCATTTGCTCATATGACCACTTTCATGATTAAATTGAGGTGCGCCATAAGGACATACCATAGAACAAGCTTTGCAGCCTATACACATACTATCATCGATTGTTACTATACCCTATTTATTTTCGTTGTTGCACCGGTTGGATAAGCTTTAAGACAAGATGGATTAGAACAATGATTACAAGAAATAGAAGTGTAGTAAGCAAAAACACTTTGCTCAAAACTTCCATCTTCTTTACAGGTCCAATTTCCCGCTTCAGTCTCAAATACACGGCGAAAATTAACCCCCACAGGCATGTTTTTATAATCCTTGCAAGAAGGTGAGCAAGTCCTACAGCCTAAGCATTTGTTTTGATCTAGCATAAAACCAAATTGTGAATTTTCTTCTAATTTCATCTTTTTCTCCTTAAACTTTTGCAATTTCAACTAAAATAGAATGTTGTCCATTTCCTTTAGAAATAGCAGTTGGCACTATACTTGCCAAAGAATTCACACAAGTTCCCACATTGGTGCCATTTTCATATTTTACCCATGCGCCTTGTGGGGTTACTGCACAACCTGGTATGATTCCTAAGTCATTTCTTACTTGCACCACATTGCCTGTTTTGATACTTCTTTACTCTGCATCTATGGTATTTATCCAAATTTCTTGTGGATTAGCTTCTCTAATTTGTGGAATTTCCCAAAAGCTAGAATGCGTTTTACCTTTGTAGTGATAGCCAAAAAATTGCAAAGGATACTTTTGTTTTAATGGATCTAAAATCCCTTCTCTTTGGCTTTCAAAAACAGGAATAGGCACTATTTGTTGTTCTTCTTTTAATTTCCAAGTTTTTTGCATTTGTGCGAGTTTTGTGCTATAAATTTCTATCTTTCCGCTAGGAGTTTTTAAAGGATTATTGATGGGATCTTTTATAAAACTTTGTAATGCCACTACAGGTTTTACAGGCTCAAATTTTACAAGTCCTTTTTCGCACATTTCTTCAAAACTAGGCAAAAGTGGATTTTTTTTCATACTTTCTTCATAAAGATATTTTAGCCAATCTTTTTGCGTTCTTCCTTCGCTAAATTCTTTTTCTATGCCAAGTCTTTAGCAAGTTCAAGACACATTTCATAAATAGGTTTTACTTCACCAACTGGCTCGATAGCTTTTTGACAATAAATAATATAAGGCTTATTGCTATAATATCTTGCACTAGGTCTTATAAAATCTTCTTGCTCTAGTATAGTTGCATCAGGTAAGATATAATCTGCGCAGTTATTTGACGGAGTTCTAGTTACATTAATATCTCTACTATACACTCACACAAATTCTCATCGTTTAAAATATCATGCACTTATTTAATGGTGCTGTGCTGATTTGTAAGGCAATTTCCTGCTGTATTAAAATAATTTGATATTTTGTTTTAATTGTGTTTTACCACGTACTCCATCGCTAATATCTGCCATTTCTTTTCCGCGATAAATGGCATCTGTGAATAAAAAACAAGGCTTTATGGTGGTAATTTCTCTTGCAAGTTGAACTATGTGGTTTATAATCTTGCTAGCCCAATCAGGAGTTTTTTCTACTCCATCGTTTAGTCCTAAAACATAGCTTTCATAGCTTGAGTTTTGGTTGTATCTTGTGGCAGAGTATTTTCGCTAAAGCTTATGGTGTATTTATCAAGAAAAGTTCTATCAAGTAAATCTTTTTATCATCACATAATCAAAGCTGCATCGGTTCCTGGTGTTAAAGGCTTTTTGATAAGCATAGCCTACTCCACCACCTCCCATTCTAGTTTCAACATGATTTGCTCTAAAAAATATAGCTAATTTTGCAGAGCGTAAAGTGTATATATCGCTAGCAGGAGATCCTCCATAGAAAAAATTCATAGCATTTGAAATTTGAGCCGTAGAATAAGAATTATGATAATTTAAATAATCACCATAAAAATTTAAAAGTCTAGCCCATGGACCTTGTGTACAGCGATTGATTATTGTTCTTGTTGCATAATTTATATAAAAGGCTTCATTGCCGTATTTTTCTTTAATTTCTTGCATTTTGGCAGAAATTTCATCAAAAGCTTGTTTCCAAGAAATAGGCATAAAAATTTACCTTCACCCCTTTTTCCCACTCTTTTTAAAGATCTTTTTAGGCGATTTGCGTTGTAAACTTTATATCTTGAACTACGCCCTCTAATACAGGCTCTTGCTTGACGATTATCAAAGCTATCATCACCTTCATTATCAGTACTGATTATTTAATAATTCCATCTTGAGTATGCACTTTTACAGGACATTTTGTTCCGCAATTTACATTACATTCAGCCCATTTGCTGATCAATGGTGGAGTTTTTAATAAATTTGCACTTAGACTTATAGGACTTAAGGTTAAGCCACCAAACAAAGAACTCCATTTTAAAAATCTCTACGATTTTGTTTCATGTTATCTCCTTACATTTATGTGACAAAAGTAATTGCAATTATAATACAAATAATAATTTTATTCAATTAAAATTAAGACTTTAAAACTCCTAAATATAGGCTTTATAATGGATTTTTCGTTTATGAATTTAACTTCAAAAAATAAAAATTTGAATAATATAATGATAAAAATTTTATTAAATATAGTATTTAAATAGAAATTTATAACTAAAATATAACTTTATCCCCCGTATAGGCTTGCGAGTTAAGTTTTTTTGTTTTATAATTTTGTGCGTTATTAAAATAAAAAGGTTTTTTATGTTGAGATTTTTAATTTTTGTAATGTTGTTGTTTGTGAATTTAGAAGCAAAAACCCAAAAAGATATGCTTATTATAGCAGTTGAAAATGAAATCACAAGGATAAATCCTGCTTATAGCGAGGATCATGATGCAGTGATTAATCTTGTATTTTCAGGGCTTACGCGTTTTGATGAAAATATGAGTTTAAAACCTGATTTGGCTAAGTCTTGGGATGTTAGTAAAGATGGGCTTATTTATGATATTTTTTTAAGAGATGAAGTTTTATGGCATGATGGAGTCAAATTTGGTGCTGATGATGTGAAATTTAGTATAGAAGCCTTTAAAAATCCTAAAAACAATTCTTCTGTTTATGTCAATTTTGAAGACATTAAAAGTGTGGAAATTTTAAATCCTTCTCATGTAAAAATCACACTTTTTAAACCTTATCCCGCATTTTTAGATGCTTTAAGCATAGGAATGCTTCCTAAACATTTGCTTGAAAATGAGAATTTAAACACAAGCTCTTTTAATCAAAATCCTATAGGTACAGGTCCTTATAAATTTGTAAAATGGAAAAAAGGTGAATATGTTGAATTTAAAGCTAATGAACATTTTTATCTTGATAAGGTAAAAACTCCAAGACTTATTATAAAACACATTTTTGATCCTTCTATAGCTAGTGCTGAGCTTAAAAATGGCAAGATAGACGCAGCTTTAATCGATGTTTCTTTGCTAAATATTTTTAAAAATGATGAAAATTTTGGAATTTTACGTGAAAAATCGGCTGATTATCGGGCTTTAATGTTTAATTTTGATAATGAATTTTTAAAAGATTTAAAAGTAAGACAAGCTTTAAATTATGCAGTTGATAAAGAAAGTATAGTAAAAAATCTTTTGCATGATTATGCTTTTGTAGCTAATCACCCTTTAGAGCGTTCTTGGGCAAATCCTAAGAATTTTAAAATTTACAAATATGATCCTAAAAAAGCCGAGGATTTACTTGTAAATGCAGGTTTTAAGAAAAATAAAGATGGAAATTTTGAAAAAGATGGGAAAATTTTAGAATTTGAAATTTGGGCGATGAGTAATGATCCTTTAAGGGTAAGTTTAGCTGGAATTTTGCAAAGCGAATTTAGAAAAATAGGAGTTGTAAGCAAGGTAGTGGCTAAACCTGCTGGAAGTTTTGATTATTCTAAAGTAGATAGTTTTTTAATAGGCTGGGGAAGTCCTTTAGATCCTGATTTTCACACTTTTAGGGTATTTGAAAGTTCGCAAGATAGTGCTTTAAATGATGAGGGTTGGAATTTTGGACATTATCATGATAAAAAAGTGGATATAGCCTTGCAAAAAGCAAGAAATACTTCAAATTTGGAAGAGAGAAAAAAATATTATAAAGATTTTATAGATGCTTTGTATGAAAATCCTCCTTTTATCTTTTTAGCCTATCTTGATTTTGCTTTAGTTTATAATAAAGATTTAAAAGGTATCAAAGCAAGGACTTTAGGTCATCATGGAGTGGGTTTTACTTGGAATGTTTATGAGTGGAGTAAATAGTGCTAAAACGCTTAGTTTTTAGTCTTGTCGTAGCATTTTTTAGCACTTTTTTATGTTTTGCTTTGCTTTATTTTAGTAAAGGCGGTATAGCTTATGTTAATGGAGTTAATTCACAAAGTAAAGAATTTATTCAAAGAATAGAACAAAATTTAGGGCTTGATAAGCCTTTGCTAGAGCAGTATAAAATTTGGCTTTTTAAGGCTTTAAAAGGAGATTTAGGGGTTTCTTTTTTAAGTGGAGAAAGTGTTTTAAAGCTTATAAAAGAAAGAATTTTTAATACTTTTATTTTGGGTTTTAGTGCCTTAATGCTTTTATTTTTACTCAGTGTTTTTTTGGCACTTTTAGGATATTACTATAAAGAAAGTTTTATAGATAAAATCATCACTTTTTTAGCTTTTAATTTTTTTGCTTTACCTCCTTTTGTTTTAGCTTTATTGTTTGTTTTAATTTTTGGAATTTTTTGGAAAATTTTGCCTGTTATGGGAAGTAGTGATATAGGCTTTGAAGATGATTTTTTAAATCGTTTAGAGCATTTGATTTTACCTGTTTTGGTGCTCGTTTTATCACATTTGGCGTTATTTTTAAGGATTGCTAGAAATTTTATCAATGAAAGTTTTTCTCAAATTTTTATTCAAAATTTATATGCTAGAGCTTTGAGGGAAAAAGATATTTATTTTTTAGTTTTGAAATATTCTTTAAGTCCTATTGTGGCTTATTTTGGGGGAAGTGCTTTAAGTTTTATGATGGGAACTTATGTGGTAGAAAGTGTCTTTGCTTACGAGGGGCTTGGGTCTTTACTTTTTAAAAGTATTATTTTTAAAGATTATCCTGTTGTGCTTGCGCTTATATTTTTTAGTGTTTTGCTTGCAGCATTTTTTACATTTTTAAGTGATATTGTAGCTAGGATTTTAAATCCTAGATTAAGAAGGCTTGATTTTGTTTAAATTTCTTATCATACTTGCGCCTTTAATTTTTTTGTTTTTATGCGCCTTGTTCGCACCTTTTTTGACTCCTTTTGATATTTTAAGCACTCATTTAGAAAATTTGCATCAAGCTCCTAATTTTACTTATATTTTAGGGACTGATTTTTTAGGCAGGGATTTGTTTTCTCGTTTGCTTTTTGCTTTGAGAAATTCTTTGATTATAGGTGTTGGTGGATCTTTATTGTCTATTATTTTTGCTTTGTGTTATTTGTTTTTAGCACGATGTTTTTTTTATATTTTTTGGATGCGTATTTTAGAGTTTTTTTTAGCCTTGCCTGCTTTTTTACTTATGATGTTTTTTCAAAGCATGATAACTTCTGATGTGTTTTTGATGATTTTTTTAATCGCTTTAATTCATTGGTGTTTCATAGCAAGAATTATAGAAAGTGAATTAAAAAGACTTGAAAATTTAGATTTTTACAAAGCAAATATAGTGCTTGGAAGAACTAAATTTAGAGCTTTTTTTAAAGATTTAATACCCGCTTTAAAAACACTGATTTTTACACTTTTTATATTTAATATTGTTCATGCTATAGCCACAGAAGCTACTTTGAGTTTTTTTGGACTGGGCTTAGGATTTGAAATTCCAACTTTAGGTACTCTTTTGAGTGAGTCTTCAAAAGCAGTTTTTATAGGTGCTTGGTGGATGATACTTTTTCCACTTTTAAGCTTGCTTTTGTTGTTTTTACCTCTTTTATGGTTGGGTAATTTTTTACAAAAAATTTGGGGTATAAGATCTTGAAGGTAAGAAATTTAAATATCAGTTTGAAGAATAATTTATTGCTTAAGGATATTAATTTAGATATAAAAACAGGCAAAACTTTAATGATACTAGGACAAAGTGGAGTGGGTAAAAGCTTGTTAGGAAAAGCTTTGGTAAGACTTTTAGATTCTAATTTCACAATAAGTTTTGATGAATTAAGTTTTCATAATTCTTGTATTTTTAATTTTAACAAAGAAGAACTTAGAGATTTTCGTTCTAAGGTGGCACTTGTTTTACAAGATGCAGAGCTTAGTCTTTATCCTTATTTGGATATCGGAAATTTATGTCATCTTGTTTTAAAAACTCATACAAAATTAAAACAAAAAGAAAGAAAAGATTACGCTTTTTCTTATTTTAAAAAATTAGGATTTGAAAATCTTGATCGTTTATGGCATTCTTATGCTAATGAATTAAGTTTGGGTATGGCAAGAAGGGTGAGCCTAGCTTTAGCATTATTAAATCAACCCCAAATTTTAATTTGTGATGAAATCACAGCTTCTTTGGATAAAGAAAACGCTTCTAAGATCATATCGATTTTAGAAGAATTAAAAAATACTACAGCCTTAGTTTGCATCACTCATGATTTAAATTTGGTAAATTCTTTAGCAGATGAAATTCTTATGCTAGAAAAAAATAGTTCAAATTTATATAGTTTAGATGAGTTTTTAAGGTATTATAATGCTTAAAGTTTGTAATTTAAGTAAGTTTTATGAGCTTAAAAAGCATTGGTATTTAAAAAAAGAAAGACATATTGTTTTTGATAATATCAATTTTTCTTTAAATGAAAATGACAATTTAATGATTTTAGGTAAAAGTGGTGCAGGTAAAAGTACATTAGCTAGAATTCTTTGTTTTTTAGAAGATCCAAGCGAGGGTGAGATATGGTATGAAAATCTTAACTTACACAAGCTTGATAAAAACAAACAGAGACTTTTAAGAAAGCAAATTCAGTATTGCTTTCAAGATCACAAAATGACTTTAAACCCTTATAAAAAAATCAAAAATCTTATACAAGATGGTTTGGAAAATTTTAATTTACAAAAGAATGATGACTTGATTTTAGAATTTTTTGATTTTTTTAGTCTAAAAAAACAAATTTTAGAACAAAAACCCTATGAATTAAGCGGAGGAGAAGCCACGCGTGTAGGTCTTATCCGTGCTTTGGTTTTAAATCCTAAATTGTTGATTTTAGATGAAATTACTTCAGCGCTTGATATTAAAACTTCTAAAGAAATTTTAACTTTTTTATATGACTATCAGCAAAAAAATAATATTTCTTATATATTTATAACCCATCAAAGTGATCTTTTTTATAAATTTAATCATAAAAAATTAAAACTTTAAAAAAATATTTTTTAATATAAGTTTCAATATAGAAAGTTTAGAGTAAAATAAAGAAAAGTGTAAATTTAATTTTTGTTGTGGAGTGATTAAAGTGCTTTAAAAAAGGAGAATAAATGTCTCATATAGATGCTTCGCATCCTTATTTTGGTATTTTTTTAATGCTAGTACTTGCTAGTGTTATTTTTTTTGGACTGGTTTTTTTAGCTTCAAAAATTGGTAATAATTTTGCCGCAAAAAATCGCAAAAAATTAGGACTTGGAATTTATGAATGTGGTCCTATTCCTGTTAAACAAGCTAACAAGATTAACTCTCAATTTTTCATCATCGCCTTAATCTTCATACTTTTGGATATAGAAGTTGTGTTTTTATTTCCTTGGGCTTTGATTTTTAAAGATTTAGGTTGGTTTGGGCTTTTAGAAGTTTTTGTTTTTATCGTACTTTTAGGAGTTGGATTTTTATATGCTTATAAAAAAGGAGCGTTTGCATGGCAGAGCATCAAGTAAATTATGCAAGTGGTTTGCCCGTCGTTTTAACTAGCGTTGATAAACTAGTTCAATGGGGTAGGAGTAATTCTTTATGGGCTTTATCTTATGGACTTGCCTGTTGTGCGATTGAGATGATGGCGGCCGGGGGTTCAAGATATGATTTTGATAGATTTGGAACGATTTTTAGAGCTTCACCACGCCATAGCGAAGTGATGATTATCGCAGGAACTTTGTGTAAAAAACACGCTGAATTTACAAGAAGACTTTATGATCAAATGCCTGATCCTAAATGGGTGATTTCTATGGGAAGTTGTGCCAATACAGGCGGTATGTTTAATACTTATTCTACGGTTCAAGGAGTGGATAGAATTATACCTGTAGATATTTATGTGCCAGGCTGTGCTCCACGCCCAGAAAGTTTTCAGTTTGCTTTGATGATTTTGCAAAAAAAGATCCGCAAAGAAAAAGCAAGTCGTAAGATCGCACCTAAAAGGTTGATATGATGAGAAAGTATAGCGATAAAAAAAATGCTCAAACTCAAAATTACTATAAAGATAGATTTTATCACGCGCCACACACTGTAAAATCTGATGTTAATGAAAGTGTTTTTAAAGATGATTTTGAAGTTTTAAAAACTCAAGTAGAAATTTTAAATTCCTTTGTAGAGCTTGATTTTTGGGTAATAGAAATTAAAAAAGAAGACAATGTTAAAACTTTGCAAATGCTTAAAACTTTAGGGTATTTAAGTTTTACAGAGGCAAGTGCTATTGATTTTGTAGCAGATAAAAATGGTTTTGAAGTGTTTTATCAGCTTTTAAATTTAGAAAAAAAATTAAGAGTGAGAATAAAAACTTTTGTAGGCATAAAAGAGCGTTTGCAAAGCGTGGCTCATGTTTTTAAAGGGGCAAATTGGAGTGAGAGAGAAATTTATGATATGTTTGGAGTTTTCATCATAAATCATCCCAATTTAAAACGCATTTTAATGCCTGATGATTGGTTTGGACATCCGCTTTTAAAAACTTATCCTTTAAAGGGTGATGAGTTTGCAAGATGGTATGAGATTGATAAAATTTTTGGTAAAGAATATCGTGAAGTAGTAGGTGAAGAACAAAGAGATTCTGGTTTTGTTGATGATAAAGATACGCTAAATTTTGCAAGACTTTATCATGAAGCGCCAAAAGGTGGTCAAAAGAAGGAAGTTTCCTTTAAACAAGAATATCAAGAAGATGAAGGCGTAGCTTTTGTAAAAAAAGTAAAACGTGATGAAGCAAAAATTTTAGAGAAAAGGCGTTAAAATGCAAATTCCTAGCAAGTTAAAACCTTATTATGAAAATATAGCTTTTGAGCAAGAAGACTCAAAAATGATTATCAATTTAGGCCCTCAACACCCTTCAGCACATGGAAATTTACGTCTTATTTTAGAACTTGATGGAGAGCAAGTTGTAAAAGCGCGTCCTTGTATAGGTTATATGCATCGTGGTATGGAAAAAATGGCTGAAAATATGATTTATCAAGAATTTATTCCTACTACTGATAGAATGGATTATATCGCCGCTTCAGCGAATAATTATGCTTATTGTGCAGCGGTTGAAAAGCTTTGTGGTTTAGAGATTCCACGCCGTGCAGCAGTCATACGCATGATACTTTTAGAATTAAACCGTATCGCATCGCATTTACTTTGGCTTGCCACTCATGCGCTTGATATTGGTGCGATGAGTGTGTTTTTATACTGCTTTAGAGAACGTGAGTATGTTTTGGATTTGATAGAAAAGTATTGTGGCGCAAGGCTTACGCATTCTTCTATGAGAATAGGTGGGGTTATGCTTGATTTACCTGAGAATTATTTAGAAGAAATGCTTGCATTTTGTGACAAATTTCCAAATGATCTAAAAGATTATGAAGATCTTTTAGATGATAATAGAATTTGGCGTTTAAGAACTGAAAATGTAGGTGTGGTTACCAAAGAACAAGCCTTAAATTGGGGTTGTACAGGTGTGATGTTAAGAGGAAGTGGTATAAAATACGATATACGCAAAGAAGAGCCTTATTTGCTTTATAATGAAGTTGAATTTGGTGTGCCTTATGCTACACAAGGGGATTCTTATGCAAGATATAAAGTTTATATGCAAGAATTTCGTGAAAGTTTGAAAATCCTTAGGCAATGTGCCACGCTTTATAAAGATACTCCACCTGAAATTTTAGCTACGCATCCTGAGTATGTAAGTGCTTCAAAGGAACAAATTTTAACGCAGAATTATTCCTTAATGCAACATTTTGTTTTAATCACTCAAGGTTTAAAACCTCCTAAAGGCGAAGTTTATGTGCCTACCGAAAGTCCAAAAGGTGAGCTTGGCTTTTTTATCCATAGTGATGGTACAGGAAGACCTTATCGTTTAAAGGCTAGAACGCCTAGTTATTGGCATTGTGCGTTTTTTGAAGAAATGCTTGTAGGTACTTATTTGGCTGATGTTGTAGCCATTATGGGTAATGTAAATATAGTTTTAGGTGAGATAGATCGATGAGAAGAGTAGATTTAAGAAAAAGCAAAGAGCTTTTTGAAGATTTAGCACAAATCATAAAAGAAGCAAAACAAGGCGAGGTTTTAGTGGTGCTTTTTGAAATCGGCGATTTTTCTCCTGTTGAAAAAAGTTTTTCTTTTGTAAAAGAACAAGGCTGTGAGCTTTTAAATTCTTTGAAATTTAATCAAGTGGATTGGACTATTGTTATAAAAAAGGAGAGGGTATGATTTATGATAATGCTCTTTGTTTTTTAGATATGCCAAGCCTTAAAAACAAAAATTTATGTGAAAAAATAGGTGTAAATAGTATTAATATTTCTTGTTTGGAAGATAAAAATTTAAAAGCTAAATTTTACAAATGCGAAATTGCAAGTTTGAGTTTTGTTTTAGCCTTGCTTTGTAAATTAAGCGATGAAGGACAATTTAGCGATTTAGATGAGGGATATTTAAGTGCTGAATCTTGCTTTGGAGAGGAAGAAGCAGGTGAAGTACTTGCTTTTTTAAAAGAGGCTAAGTATTTAATTATAGATAAAAATATCCATTTTTATAAAGATAGCGAAAATATCAAATATTTTTTGAATTTCTTAAGTGCAAAATATGAATTAAAGATTTTAGATAGCGATGAAGAAGAATGCGATTTTAAAAAGGCAAAATTAAACACCTTAAAAGAACTAGATAATTATGATGGCTTAGTGCTTTTTAGAGCAAATTTGCAAGATAAAAATTTACATTGTTCAAGGCAATTTTTACAAATTGCAAAATGCAAAGATCAAAGTGAAGTTGAAATTTTGGCTAAAGATTTTAGTCTTAAAGCCAAGCTTTGTTTAGATGAAAATTTACAAGGCACCATAGCTTTTTTAAATTATGAAAACAATGGTTTTAATTTTACTCCAATTCGCATAAAGGAAGCAAAATGACAGTTAAGATTAATGGTATAAATTGCGCCTTTGAAGAAGGCGAATATATTTTAAATATAGCAAGAAGAAATGATATTTTTATCCCAGCGATTTGCTATCTTTCAGGCTGTAGTCCTACTTTGGCTTGTCGTATGTGTATGGTTGAAGCTGATGGTAAAAAGGTATATTCTTGCAATACTAAAGCAAAAGAGGGTATGGTTGTAGAAAGTGATTTAAAAAATCTTTGGGATGAAAGAAATGAGATCATGCAAGCTTATTGTATCAATCATCCTTTAGAATGTGGGGTTTGCGATAAATCAGGCGAGTGTGAATTGCAAAATTTCACTCATAAAAGTCGTGTAAATGTTCAAAAACATTGGATTAAAGACACGCATAAACCGCATAAACATTGGGGAATGATTAATTACGATCCCGCACTTTGCATAGTATGTGAGCGTTGTATTACAGTTTGTAAGGATAAAATCGGCGAAAGTGCTTTAAAGACTGTTCCTCGTGGCGGAGATAGTGTGGATAATAGCTTTAAAGAGAGCATGGGAAAAGATGCTTATGCAATTTGGACTAAATTTCAAAAAAGTTTGATAGGTCCTGCAAATGGCGACACGCTTGATTGTTCATTTTGTGGGGAATGTACAAGCGTATGCCCAACAGGAGCTTTGATAGGTTCGAAATTTCAATACACTTCAAATATTTGGGAACTTAAAAGAATCCCTGCTTCAAATCCGCATTCAAGCGATTGTGAGTTGATGTATTATGATATTAAGCAAAGTGGTATTAGCAATCAAAAAGAAAAAATTTATCGTGTGAGTAATGATTTTGCCTTTGCGAGTTTAAATAAGGCTGCAAGATTTGCTTTTGATACGCAAAATGAGGCAGATAAAGATGAAAAAGCCTTTAAAGAACTTGTGGAGCTTTTTGAGAAAAATGAAATTAAAAACATTAAATTTAATAGTTTTATTACCAATGAAGAAGCTTTGATTTTACAAAATTTAAAAAAGAAATTTAATCTTTCTTTGATCAATGAAGAAGCTTTGAAATTTAAAGAATTTTTACAAGAATTTATCGCTAATTCTGGCGAGTTTTATAGTGCTAATACTCAAGATATAACAAAAAGTGATTTTTTGGTTGTAGCTGGAATGCTTTTAAGATATGATGCTCCAACACTTAGCTATAAAATCAATAATGCTTTAGTGATGAATAAAGGCTCAGGGCTTTATTTTCATCCTATGGAAGATATGGGTATAGCAAAATATTCTAAAAATTTTATTTCACACATTCATAAAAGTGGCGATGAAGAGCAAATTTTATATTTTTTACTTCAAAAATTTAGCCAAGATGAAGGTATTAAAACTCATTTAGCAGAGTTTTTTGTTAGTGAAAATAAAGAAATAGAAGAAAGTATCAACGAAGAAGTTGTAGAGCAAGTCATAGAAAAAGATGAAGAAGGCAATGAAATCCAAAAAGAAGTAAAAAAAGTCGTGCCTAAGAAAGTGAAAAAAATCATAGAAGTGCAACGCTCTATTTTTGCTAAAAATTTAGGCATAGATGAAGATAAATTAGAAGATTTATTGCTTAAAAAAGCAAATTTTACTCTTGTTATAGGGAGTGATTTTTATTTTCATAAAAATGCGAAAAAACTTGCTAAATTACTTGCTTTGATCCAAAATACCACTCCTTTTAAAGTCTTTTTAAATCCTACGCATACCAATACCTTAGGTGTGGCTATGATTTGTGATTTGGATAAAAACACACAAGAAGGCAAGACTTTAGGTTATAATGAAAAAGGTGATTTTAGTTTTTCTTATGAAGAGCATGCAAATTTAGCTAGTGCGAGTTTAAATCAGCAAGAAGGAACTTTTTTAAATTACGATAAAAGAGTGGTGCCAACTAACGCTGCTTTAGAATTTAAGGGATATTTTTTAAATGATTTAGCTAATGCTTTAGGTTTTGATGAGGAATATACTATAAATTATACTAAGAGACTCCCTATAAATAAAGGTTTTTCTCCGATTGATTTTGATCATTTAGACAATTTTTATACCAATGCAGGCGATTGTAAAAGGGGATATGAGCTTAATTTAGAATGTTTCAAACAAGTTGCTAAAAAAGAATTCATCTCTCCAAATTTTGAAAATTTAAACCCAAAAGAAGATGAAATTTTGCTTTATAGTGCTAATCCTAGCTATCAATTTGGTAGATTTTCAAATCGTGCTAGTGCGATTAATGAGGTGATTTTTTTAGGTGTAAGTGAAAATTTAGCTAAAGAGAAAAATTTAAAAGATAAAGATCTTGTAAAACTTAAAATAAAAGATAAAGAATTAAGCCTTAGCGTGCGTGTGGATAAGGATATAAAAAATGGAGCTTTCTTGCCGTATTTTGATGAAAAGCTTGACACGCTAAGCTTTTTTGATGAAAGATTTGTTGTGGCGAATTTAGAAAAATTAGGAGCAAGTCATGAGTGATTTTGCTTTTTTTGCTTTAGAGACTTTGATTAAATGTATTATTATCATTGCAATATTTGCGAGTTTAGCAGGTCTTGCAACTTATGCTGAAAGAAAGGTTTTAGCTTATTTTCAAAGACGCATAGGGCCTGATATGGTAGGGCCTTTTGGGCTTATTCAACTTGTAGCTGATATGATAAAACTTTTTACTAAAGAAGATATAATCCCTTCAAATTCGCAAAAATTTATTTTTGCTATAGCACCTTTGATTTCTGCTATTTGTGCTTTTGTTTCTTTAGCAGCTATTCCTATGCTACCTGAATTTACTTTATTTGGAAGGGTGATTCAGCCTATAGTGGCAGATATCAATGTAGCTTTGCTTTTTGTCATCGGTACTTCAGGGCTTTGCTTTTATGCGGTGTTTTTGGGTGGACTTGCAAGTAATAATAAATGGTCGATTTTAGGGGCTGCAAGAGGGCTTGTAGCGATTATTTCCTATGAAAGCGTAGGAGCTTTGGCTTTGATTGCTGTTGTAATGCTTGTAGGTTCTTTTTCTTTGGTGGATATTAACAATTATCAAAGCGATGGATTTTTTTCTTGGCTTATTTTTAAACAGCCCTTGGCTTTTGTGCTTTTTATAATTGCTTTATTTATAGAGACCAATAGAACTCCGCTTTGTTTGACGGAAAATGATGCTGAAATTGTAGCGGGTTATGGAACGGAGTATTCGGGTTTAAGATGGGGTATGTTTTTCATAGGTGAATATGCTTCTATGATAGCTGGAGCTATTTTGGTAACTCTTTTGTTTTTAGGGGGTTTTAATAGCTTTTGGATTATTCCTGGTTGGATTATGATGATAGTAAAATCAAGTTTTATTTTCTTTTGGTATTTTTGGGCAAGAGCTGCTTTTCCGCAATTGCGTCCAGATCAAGTGATGAAAATGTGCTATTTGATCTTAATCCCTTTAGCGGTTTTAAACCTTTTAATCACTGCTTTGGCAGTTCTTTTATAGGAGTTTAATATGAAAAATTATTATTTAGTGGATGAGAAAAGAAAAACTCCTGTTAGCGCTTGGGAGAAAATTTCACAAGCTTTGCGTAGAAGCGTTAAACTAGAGCTTTTTATAGGGCTTTTTGTGATGATGAGAGAATTACTTAAGAGAAATAATAGCGCTACGATTAAATATCCTTTTGAAAAGGTAAAACTTGACAATCGTTACCGTGCTGTTCATCGTTTGATGCGTTTTATAGAAAGCGAAAACGAAAGATGTATAGGTTGTGGGCTTTGCGAAAAAATTTGCATTAGCAATTGTATTAGAATGGAAACTTCTTTAGATGAAAATGGGCGTAAAAAAGTAGGAAATTATAGTATTAATTTAGGGCGTTGCATTTATTGTGGTTTTTGTGCTGAGGTTTGCCCTGAACTTGCTATAGTGCATGGAACAGAGTATGAAAATGCAGCTGAGCAAAGGTCTTATTTTGGCTATAAGCAAGATTTTTTAACTCCTATTGATAAGCTTAAAAATCAAGTTGAATTTGAAGGAGCGGGAAGCCTTAGAAAAGATGCTGATTTATTGGTGGTAAAAACACCAAATTATTACGATGTGATGCAAGAAAGAGCCTTAGAAAATCAAAATACACAAGAGCAAGGAGAAAATAAATGATAGAAAATTTGGCTTTTGTATTTTTTAGTGTAGTGGTTTTAGGCTTTTTTGGCATTGCGGTTTTAAGTAAAAATATGCTTTATTCTCTTTCGGCTTTAGCGGGTGGAATGGTGTTTTTATCGGGATTTTATTTTTTACTTGATGCAGAGTTTTTAGGCGTGATACAAATTATTGTTTATAGTGGAGCTGTGCTTGGACTTTATAGTTTCGCGATGATGTTTTTTGATGCTTCTAAAGAATTTAAAGAACAACTTAAAGCTAAAAAAAGTTTTTTTACTTTGGTAGTTTTAAGTGCGATTTTACTTTTGGCCATGCTTATAGGTTTTAAATATCAAAATATCAGCACGGATTTGCCTTTAAATGATCCTGCTTTGTTTGATTTTAATAAACAACTGGCTTTAGCGATTTTTTCAAAATATCTTTTGGCTTTTGAATTTATAGCCATTTTACTTTTGATTGCTTTAGTTTGTGCTATCACTCTTACTCATAAAGAGCTGACAAAGGAAAAACGATGATAGAAAAGTATTTTTTTATAGCTATTTTAATGTTTGTCATAGGGCTTGTAGGGATTTTAAAAAGACAAAATCTCATCATGCTTTTTATTTCGAGTGAAATTTTATTAAATAGTGCTAATTTAGCCTTGGTAGCAGCTTCTAAAATGCACAATGATTTAAATGGACAGGTTTTTGCACTTTTTATCATGGGTGTAGCGGCTTGTGAAGTAGCTGTTGGTGTAGCTTTGTGTGTGCTTTGGTATAGAAGAAAAGGCACTTTGGAATTAAAAAGCTTAAAAGAAGTGGAGGCTTAGTATGCAAAATTTAGCTTTGATTTCTCTTTTTAGTCCTTTTATAGCTTTTTTGTTTGCAAGTTGTTTTGCTTTGAGTGAGAAAAAACAATTTGTAGGGATAATTTGTTCGCTTCTAATAGCTTTAAGTGCTTTTTGTTCTTTGTATTTGCTTTTTTGCAATGAAGCTTTTAATGTGAGTTTGTTTGAATGGTTTGCTGGAGTAAATTTTGGCTTTGATATAGATGCTATTTCGCTTACTATGATGAGTGTTGTAGGTATTGTAGCTACTTGTGTGCATTTTTATAGTATTTTTTATATGGCTCATGATGAAGGTTTTAATAAATTTTTTGCTTATTTAGGACTTTTTGTCTTTTCTATGCTTTTTTTAGTTATGAGTGATAATTTCTTAGGACTTTTCGTAGGTTGGGAAGGCGTTGGGCTTTGCTCTTGGTTGCTCATAGGTTTTTGGTATAAAAACGATACTTATTCTTTTGCAGCTAATGAAGCTTTTATTATGAATCGTATTGCGGATTTGGGTATGCTTTTAGGAATTTTTTGGCTTTATTTACAAGCAGGAACTTTAAAATATGATGAAGTTTTTTCCATGGCACAAAGCCTAGATCACAACGCTTTGATCTTAATCGCAACTTGTTTATTTATAGGGGCTATGGGAAAATCTGCACAATTTCCTTTTCACACTTGGCTTGCTGATGCTATGGCAGGGCCAACTCCTGTTTCTGCATTAATCCATGCAGCAACCATGGTAACAGCGGGGGTTTATTTGGTAATTCGTGCGAGCACGCTTTATGATTTAGTTCCTGAGGTTTCTTATATTATTGCCTTACTTGGAGCTTTTGTAGCGATTTTTGCAGCCTCTATGGCTTTGGTGGCTAGGGATTTAAAACGCATTATTGCTTATTCTACCTTATCGCAACTTGGATATATGTTTGTAGCTGCAGGACTTGGGGCTTATGGTATAGCTTTATTTCACTTAGCTACACATGCTTTTTTTAAATCTTTACTTTTTTTAGGTGCTGGAAATGTAATGCATGCTATGAATGATAAATTAGACATTAAAAAAATGGGTGGACTTTTTAAACCTTTAAAATTTACAGCTATTTTGATGTGTATAGGATCTTTAGCTTTAGCAGGAATTTATCCTTTTGCAGGATTTTTCTCTAAAGATTTGATTTTAGGATATTCTTTCATTTCTTTTCACCATGGTATTTTTTTGGTGCTTTTAATCGCAGCTTTTTTAACAGCATTTTATAGCTTTAGACTTTTAATGTTGGTATTTTTTACCCCTGCAAGACATGATGAACATCCACATGAAGCAAGTAAAATCGCACTTTTAGCTATGAGTCCTTTGATGGTTTTAGCTATTATTGCAGGATTTTTTGAACATAGTTTTTTTGAATATTTAAGCACAAAATTAGTTTTTATTGATGCACAAAATCAAATTGTAATGATTTGTGCGAGTGTAGTAGCTATTTTGGGTGTAATTTTGGCTATTTTTGCTTATAAAAATTCTTGGTTTAAAGAAAGTATTGAAGAAAATAAAATTCACAAACTTTTAAGTAATGATTATTTTATTCCTAAATTCTATCATCAATTTATTGTTTCAAAATATGAAAGTTTATGTGCGATTTTAAAGCATTGTGATCTTTATATTTTTGATAGAATAGTTGAAAAAATTGCTTTGTATTCTCAAATTATTTCACAAAAAATGATTATGCCAAACAGCTTAAACTTAATGCTTAGATTTTTGGTGGCAGCTTTTGTGATTTTGTTGATTTTGGTATGGATGGTGTAAAATGCTAAATTATTTGATATTTTTTCCTTTAATTTCTGCTTTTGTGGTTTTGCTTTTAAATCGCGGAGGCGTTAAGGTTTTTAGCGTTGTTGTAAGTTTTATGATTTTGGCTTTAAATTTGGATATTTTTGCGGATTTTTTACAAGGGGCAAGCTTTGATTATAATCTCTCTTTTAAAATTTTGAAATTTTTTAGCTTTCATGTAGGAGTAGACAGTATCGCAATTATATTGATGCTTTTAAGTTCTTTGATGATATTTTTAAGCTTTTTATTTTTAAAGCTGGAACAAAAAGCGCTTGTATCTTGTATATTCTTTTTAGAATTTGCTATTATGGGACTTTTTAGCGCAAAAGATGGTTTGTTATTTTATGTTTTTTGGGAATTTTCTCTTTTGCCTTTGCTTTATATTATGGGAGTTTATGGTAAAGATTTTAGAGCAGGGGTGAAATTTTTTATCTATGCTTTTGCGGGTTCAATTTTAATGCTTGTAGCATTGATTTATCAAGCTTATTTAAATTATCAACTTTTAAACATCTTCACTTTTGACTTGGAAATTTGGAAAAATAATGCCTCAGCAGTAAATTTCACAGAGCAACTTTTACTTTTTGGAGCATTTTTTATCGCTTTTGCTATCAAAGCTCCTTTATTTCCACTTCATACTTGGGCACCTAAGGTTTATGCAAATTCGCCTGTACTTGTTTCTGTAATGCTTGTAGTTTTTAAAATGGCTCCTTTTGGATTTTTACTTTTTTGTTTACCACTTTTTCCAGATGCGAGTGTGTATTTTATGCCTTTAATTGTAGCTTTATGCATAGTGAGTATCGTTTATAATGCTTTAATTGCTTATAGAGCAGAAAATATTAAAGAATTGATCGCTTATAGTTCTATTTCACATCTTGGTGTGATGATTTTGGGAATTTTTTCTTTAAATGCTTTGGGTATTAGTGGTGCGGTTTTTTATATGTTTGCACACGGTATTGTAACGGGAGCTTTATTTTTAATGGTTGAACTTTTACACCAAAGATATCATACTTATGATATTTCTTTTTACCATTCTTTGGCTAAAAAAGCACCTTTATTTTCAATTTTCTTTATGCTAATTTTACTTGCGAGTGTTTCTTTGCCTTTAACTGTTTCTTTTGTGGGAGAGTTTTTAATTCTTTTAGGTATAGCAAAGATTAATTTATTTTACGCTTTATTGGCAGGTTTGGTGATTATTTTAGGAGCGATTTATATGTTTGCAGTATTTAGAAAAATATTTTTCATGCAAAAACAAAGCTTTATAGAGAGTTTTTCTTTACGCTTTAGAGAAATAGTAGCGCTTGTGTGTATTGTAGTAATGATTTTTGGACTAGGGCTTATGCCAAATATACTTTTAAAGCCGATACAAAAAGATGTGGATAATCTTATAAAAACAATGAATATTAGAGCTGTGGAGCAAAATACTTTAGATTTTTTATCTAAAATAGGAGAGGCAAATGTTAAATAATTTTTTAAATTTAGAACTTTTAAATATAAGCTTATCTTATCCATTTTTATTTTTAATTACAACTGCAATAGTTCTTTTGCTTTGCTCTGGTTTTTGGAAATTTCATCGATCGTTTTATATTGGCATAAGTTCTTTATCTTTAATTGTAAGTGCTTTTTTGATTTTAAATAATGCAAATGCTCAAGGTTTAGAAGCAAAAGCTTTTTTGGCTACTTTAAATAATGATATTGTTTCATTTTATGCTTCTTTGGTGATTTTGTGTTTTTCATTTTTATATCTTTTAATGCAAAAAGAAGAAAATCAGGGTGAATTTTATGCTTTATTTTTATTTGTGATTGCATCTTTGCTTTTGATGGTTTCAAGCTCAAATTTAGTACTTATTTTTATAGGACTTGAAAGTTCTTCTTTAGCACTTTATACTTTAATAGCAATGCGTGGAAGTGATAATGCTATTTCAAGTGCGATAAAATACTTTAGTGTAGCGGCTGTAGGAGCTGGGTTTTTTGTTATGGCTGTAGCTTTTATTTATTTAAAAACAGGAACTTTAGATTTATCTGCTAATTTAGCGTTAAAAAATGAGTTTCAAAAAGATCCCATGCTTTTGGGTACTGGAGTGATGATTTTTGTTCTTTGTGCAATCAAGCTTTCTTTGGCACCTTTTCATTTTTGGCTTAAAGATGTGTATTATGCAGCACATACAAATTTGGTTGCTTTTATTTCAGTTGTGCCAAAAGTTGCCATGTTGGGTGTGGTTATTCGTTTGTTTGATTTTTTAAATAATACAGGTTTTGAATATATCATAATAGTTCTAGCGATTTTTTCTATGCTTATAGGTGCTTTTGCGGCTCTAAGTCAAAACAATATCAAAAAAATGTTTGCTTATAGTTCTGTAGTGCATTCTTCTTTGGTTTTGGTGGCTTGTATTCCTTTATTAAAAGAACAAAATTTTGATGGAATTTTGCTTGCTATTTTTGGATATTGGACTTTATTTGCTTTTGCAAATTATGCTGTATTTATGATTTTAAGCAATTATGAGAATAATTCTTATGAGAGTTTAAATGGACTTTTGGTTAAAAAACCTTTAATTGCTTTTTGTTTGAGCATTAGTGTGCTTTCTTTAGCAGGTGTCCCGCCTTTTGGAGTATTTTGGGGTAAATTTATGATTTTAAATACAGCAATTTTAAATGGATATTGGTATTTGGCACTTTTTGTGGCTTTATCTTCTGTTATTATGCTTTATGCGTATTTAAAGATTTTAATTCATGCTTTATTTATGAAAAATGATAGGGTTTATAATATTAAGTTTAGTTTTATACAAAATTTTATTTTAGCTTTTTGTGTTTGTATAAGCACTTTTGCTATATTGTTAATGTTATAAGAGTTTTGCTATAATTATTTTATGAGAATATTATTTTTAATTTTATTAAGTTTTTTAAATGCTTTTGCTTTTGAGCTTGTTTTAAACACGGGTCGCGAAAATAATCAAGCTTTTGCAGTTTTACATGCGAGTAATGATTTAGAATTTACATGTCAAAAATTTATTACCGAATCAAAAGTTCATTTTGAATGTGATATTGTAGGTATGGTTGATAATAAATTAAAAGATCAGAGTTTTTCTGCTTTTGATTTAAAATTTATACAAGAAGCTCAAAAAATTAAAATGATCATTTTGCCAAAAATACAAGCAAGAATGTTTGACACTTCTCAAAATATTTATATAGATAAAGAACTTAGTTCATCAAGTTCGCATAAAAGTAAGGCTTTTACTTTTATTTTTGCACCAGAGCTAGCACCTATTAAAGACTATGATGGACTTGATTTTAATATCAATTTTCCACACGAGAGCTTGCCTTATGTTGGAGCTTTGGATTTAAATTCTGATCCTGTTATTATCCCTCAAAGTGCAGATATTAATACTTATTTACGCATCAAAAAAGAATACGATAAGGCTAATTATAGTCAGGTTGCTATTGATGCGCAAAATGCTATCAATAGATATCGTGGCAGTATTTTTACTAGTGAATTTATACTATATAAATTAAGAGCTCAAAATAAACTTTACACCCAAGATCCAAGCATGCGTGATCAACAAATTTTAGAAAAGATGATTGATGATGCTAAAAATTGGACGCGTACTTTTACAAGTGATAAAAATTTTTCAGAAGTTTTACATATAATGTTAAGAACTTATATCGCTTTAGCCCAGCGTGCTGATGTGGAATATACAATGTCGATTTTGGATAATGAACAACCTAATAATTATTTTACTCAGTTATCAAAACTTGATTATGCAGACTATATTTATAATTTAAATGAAAAAGAAAAAGCTGTAAATATTTATGAAAATACTTATTTTAATACAAAAAATTTAGATTTAGCTGCAAGAGCAGCTATGAGTTTGGCAAAGAATTTGCTTTCAAATGGGCAAGTAAATAAAGCTATAGAGTATATTAACACTATTTTAAAAGCCAATCCTGAATATTTTGGAAAAGATATTCCAAGATCCTTAGAACTTGCTAAATTATTTAATCAAAAAGGACAATTTGATATAAGTGCAAGTATTTATGAAGATGCCTTTGCTAAAATGTCCAAACTTGATCCAAGTTATGAAGAAACTTTAAAAGATTTAGCCTTAGTTTTATCACATACTAACAGATCTAGTGATGCTAAAAAATACCTTGATTTGTATATGGATGATTATTTAGATGGTAGGTATTTAGATGAAATCAAAAAAGCAAGTGATGAGGTATTCTTTGCTTTAGGTGATAATAATGCAAGCTTTTTGCATCAGCGTTATACAGATTTAATGAAGCAATATGCAAATAAAGATGAGAATATTGCAAATAAAGCTTTAGATGAAGATGTTGCACTTTATTATAAAGAGGGAAATTTTAGTGCGATTTTAGCTTATAAAGATCTTATAGAAAGTAAAAAAATTCCAAATGCTACTCAATTTTTAGAGAAAGCAGCTGTTAATGATTTAAAAAATGCGATAAAAGCTGATAATTGTATCAATGCTGCAAATATTTTTATGCGTTTTAGCGCTTATGATATAGGTCAGAAAATTGAGAATAAAAAACAAATGTTAGCTTGTCTTATCAGAACTTCTAATGTTGAACAAGCACTTGATTATATAGATAAAAATTATAGTGAAGATTCTATATTTTATGGTCTTCAAAAAGCATCTATTCTTTTTGATAATAAACAATATCCTCAGGTGATTAAAATTTCTAAAGATATAGCTAATTCTAGAATTTTAAAAAGCGATGATGAGAATTTTAAGGCTTATTATTTGCAATTTTTGTCTTTGTTGCGTTTAAATGACTACAATCAAGCCATTAAAATTTTGCAAATTTTAGAAAGTTTTCCAATGAATTTTAGTATGGTAGAAGCTTATGATGCTTTACTTTCTTATGCTAATGATCATAATATGCAAACAACTATTTTAACTTACGCACCTAAGGCCATTGACTATCAAAATTTTAAAGGTATAAATCTTTTTAGTCCTAATTTAGAATTTATGTATCTTGATGCTTTGGCTAAAATCAATAAAAATGAAGAAAGTTTAGCCGTTTTAACAGATTTGCTTAAATTAAAACTTTCAGATGAAGATAGAGCAAGAGCTTTATATATCCAAGCTTTAACTTATGAAAGAATGCAAAATATACAAGCTGAAAAAGAAAGTTTAAAACAATGTCTTGAAATCAAAAGTGTTTCAAATTGGCAGAATTTATGTAAGAGTAAAAATCAAATTTTAAATCAATAAGTAAATTTAGAGATAACTAGCTTTTTAGCTAGTTATCTAAGGTTAAAACCTCTTCTTCTTAACATCTTCTAAGATATTATTAGCTATATCACTTACTGTACTAGAAATAATAGCTGATTCATTAGCAATTTCAACATTATCTTTAGTAGTTTGATCAATTTGTGCTACGCTATCATTGATTTGAGTAATACCTGCAGTTTGTTCTTTAATACTTTCTGCCATATCATTGATAGATTGAACAAGTAAATTAGTATTAGCTTCTATTTCAGATAAAGACTTTTGAGTTCTCTCAGCTAGTTTTCTAACTTCATCAGCCACAACAGCAAAGCCTCTACCATGTTCTCCAGCACGTGCAGCTTCAATAGCTGCATTTAAAGCTAGAAGATTGATTTGATCTGCGATATCTCCTATAATACCTGTAACATTTTTAATCTCTTCAGATTGAGTGATAACATCACTAGTTTTAACTGAAACATTTTGCATAGAAGAAGTGATCTCTTCTAAAGCTGCTGCAGTTTCTTCTAAAGATTGAGCTTGAGAATTTGAAGAAGTGGTTAAGCTTTGAACAGCAGTTTGTAATTTTCCACTTTCATTAGCTAAAGCATTAGCAAAGTCTGAACTTTGTTTTAGCATTTTAACTATTTCATCACCTAAAGCATTAGTAGTTAATTCAACACTTCCTGAAGCATTAGAGATTTTATTTCTAAAATCTAAGCTTTTGTATTCTTCAAATATTTTATGAATAACATTCATATCAGAACCTACTCTAGCTTGTAAAACATCAAGAAGTTTATTTAGAACATTTTTAAGTTCAATAAGCTGTGGGTTTCTTGGATTAGCAGTAATTCTTGCTGTTAGATTACCACCTTCTACAACTGATACGGTTTGAACTGATTCTTTAACAGCTTGATTGTCTTGTTCTAAACCTTTTTTAGTAGCAAGGATGTTTTCGTTGAT
>NZ_MJYF01000063.1:0-1101 GCF_001763175.1 Campylobacter sp. BCW_4332
ACTATAGAAGGAACATCTGGAGCCAAACAATTATCAGGAGCAGTATTCATTCAAAGTTGGGGAACTTCAAGCTCCACTATTAAAACTTTTGAAAACACAGGCCTAATCAAAAATCAAAACGGCAATGCTATCTTCATAGGTGATGGCAACAAGATAGAAACCCTTACAAATAAAGGAACTATAGAAGCAGGCAACAATGGTATAACTTTTTATGCATTTGATACAAATAAAAAGCCCGTTAATATTGGTAAAATCACTATAGAAAAAGATGGTGTTATTAAAGCAGGCAATGATGCAATCCATATAGATGGAAGTAAAAATGGTATTGAGGGTGAAGGCATTGAAGTTAAAGAAGGGGGTAGATTAGAAGGTGGTAATGCAGGTATTTATATAGGCGGTGGTAAGCAAGTAAATACTAGCATCAATGTATCTGGAACTATCCAAGGTGGTAATGGGGGTATTATAAATACTGGAACCATTGGAAAAGAAGGACAAGAAAAACAAGAATACGGAATCACTATTGAAAATGAAGGTCTTATTGCTTCGGCAAAAGGAAGCGGTATTTTAAATACTGACAATGGAATTATTTATGGTAATATCTTCAATAAAAGTAATAATAATTTAAGTTTAAAAAATGATTCTGATGCGACTATTACAAGTGGTATTAAAAATAGTGGTAGTGGAACTATCTTTGTTAATAACCAAGGAACCATAAATAAAGATAATAGTGGTAATCATTTAACTAACAGCGGATCTGGTAGCATAGTCATAGAAGATTGGCTTGTTACTACAGATAAAGAAACAGGTAAATTAGAAACTGTAGTTGTAGGTGGAAATGGTAAAGATAATGTAAAAGTAGATAATATAACCGTTGATCAAGGCAATATTAATCTAGATGGAACAGAAGATATAAATGATATCATCTCAGGGGTAAAACCAGATAATATTGGCAATATAGGAACTAATGGTAGTGGAGAAATTGATTTTATCTATGATCCTTCAACAGGAAAAATTCATAAAAGGTTTAATCTTAATGCTTCCATATCAGGTGCAACCTTTAGATCTTTAATCTCTACTACTTCAAGAAGATCTACCTTTATA